>CAYHOU010000001.1:0-15059 GCA_964358195.1 uncultured Candidatus Saccharibacteria bacterium
CTCACTCTGCACGACAAAAAAGTCCGAGAAAATCCTTCTCCTGCATACGCGGCGCTTCGCGCCGCGCGGGAAAAATTCGCTCCTTCTGACGTTAGTTTTATTCGGGCTACATTATACGACCAAGTTAGAACCTATTTCAAGCAGAACGCCACCGAAGAATGAAGTCCTTGCGCCTCGAAGACTCGGCGCTCCCCGCCTCCGTCCCTCCTCGCCGACTCGGGGGACTTCGGCGGGCCCCTCGCCCCGCTTTGCAATTTCCATTTTTTCCGAATGCGCGCGTGTTTTTTAAGTCAGTAATGGAAAAGCGGGGCGAGGGTCGGGTAAGAATTGGATTTGACTGTTTTGTGTTAAAATAAACTCAATAATTTCAACCTCAATATGTCAGACAATATTATTGAAAAAACAAAAATAGCGCCGGAACAGATAAACCAGAGTAATGAGCAAACCACATCTTTTACTGATGATGTTATTCATGGTTTAAGCTCGGATTTACAATACATAGCAGATGAAAAGAAAAAGGAGGATATCATAAAAGCTCGAGCTTTGATATCGGAATCCCAAGATGCTGCGCGGAGTGTTTTGCACTCAGTTTTAAATTTTGACGAAAATAACGAACCCCGCCGCACCGAACAGGTCTTAGGTCGTGTTCTTTTTCTTCTTAACCTCAACCCGTCCTTGGATAATTTTTTGAATACAAGTGAAGTCTTACCAAAAATTGAGGCGGCCATACGGGTCCGCATGCTTTATGATTTAAAATGGGGCAGCAGTGGATATAGCGAGAAACTTCCAGATTTATCAAAGTTTTCTAGTCTAATGAAAATATTTACAGATGTGGGATTAAAAATAGTAAAAGAAAATCCGGAAAAATCCTTCAACTTGTTCCGGATGATAGATTTCGAATCAGAAACCACCGAGAAGAATCCTGAGTGGCACAAAGCTATACACGATGCTATGGTTAAATGTAAATCGTATTATGAAATAAAACAGCTTGCTCAAAGGCAAGGCATACCTTTGGAAAAGATTCTGGATGACCCATCGTTAGTGCAACCTCTTACGAATGTTTTTAAGATACATGCAGAACGCTACTTGAGTTATAGCGGATTAGAGCACATCAAAGAAGCTCTGGAAGATATGAAAGAGATGAGCGAAATCGTTCGTTTTCATCCAGAAGTTGTTAGTAGTTTAACCGCCACTTATACAAAAGTTTTGAGAAGTCTCCTCCTTGACTGGCATCAATATGAAAATGATGAAGAAAAAAAAGTGCGGATAGATGTTGCCACAGAAATCTTATCTGACCCGAGTCTGAATGAATTTCGTTCAGAGTTTATTCGCCAGTTAAATTTATCAGACATACGAAATCTTTTTAGTCGAGGTTTTTTGAATGGCGGTGATATGGCCACACTGGACGCTTTAGAATCTACACAAGAAAAAGGTACAAAACTCCTGGCGGGATTTAACGCCAATAATCACTATGGTTATGAAGATGACAAAGCGCTTGTTATGTTTTGCATTGATAATCTTCAAATCACTGGTAGTAAACTCGCAAGGATTCTCGTTGGAAATATTTCATCGGATCGTCCTATATTAAATTTGTATCATGATAAAAAAGAAAATATTGAAAAAGTGTGGAAAAAATCGGGACTTAACTATCAAGATATTTCTGACGGCGACTCAGTTAATAAAGATATATTGCTCAGGCTGGCAGAATGTCTCGCCGGTCATGGTGTGTCAGCGTTACATACCCTAGACATTTTTCATGTTTCGGACGATTTTCTTAAAAGTGCAGAAGTTCAACGGGCGGCTGAAAAAGGGATTGCTAGTAGTGTTGTTAGTTCTAGCTTTCATGATGCAGAAAAAATTAATAAAATCATTGAAATAAGGGATAGATTTCTGGTCCCGCAGGATCGTTTTGTTCGCGCAGTAGAAGAAGGAACGCTGAATTTTATCAAACATCAAGGTGGCGGACTTTTTGCTGGTATCAATGGTTTTAGAAAAGTTGTCAACAACATTGGTTTAACACAGGGATTTTTATCTAGTGACGATTTAAGCCAATGGGGCATAAATTGTATCGTTGAGATTCGATCAAAATACAGCCATCATGAGGCTGTCGCTCTCGAGATAAGGGAAAAATTTGGACTAAACATTTCGGTGGAAAATATTTTAAGATTTGTTCCGTCAATCAAAAAATTGTTAGATGATATGCAAGAAATTTCTCCGGAATTTGTTGCCCAGGCCAAGAGCTCGCTAGACCTTCTTTTTAGTCTTGCCGAGTTTAAAGATAATCCCGAATATTTTATTTCAATAATTAAAGAGTCTCCTTTTCTTCTTGATGCAGTTTCTGGAAATCGGCGGTTCGGCTCACGACTTTTAGTTTATTTTTCAAATTTTGATGAAGTGTCACGAAATAACATAAAATCGCAGTTTGCATTTAAGAAAGAAATCTTGGTGGAGCACCCCGAAATAGATCCAGAATCCTTAGAGTTTCGCGTGGCAATGCAGGAAAGACTTAAAGAGTATGGAAAAAATACTGATATTCTCGCCTCTGCCGAAGTGAGTGGTATCAATACTGAACAATGGTTGAACTATGACGAAACCAGATATTTTAAGTTGGAATCAGGCGATAGCGTTCTGGCTTTTTCGGAGACGATTGCAACCCCCATAAATCGTATAAAAGAAACCATTGACAGCTATGCGCATACAATAAAAGAAGTGCTAAAAGAATACAGACAAGAACTTTCAGTTTTTGAAATAGCATTGGAAAATCCAAAAGAGATTGAAGATAGAATAGCTGAAATGACAACTCTGAAAGAAAGCGCCTTATCAGAAGGAAACACAAAAAAGTCTGAGGGTATTCAAAAAGGAATAGACAACTTGATACAAAAAAAGCAACTTTAAAAAGGGGGAAGCTATGGGATAAACTGCTTTCAGATATAGCCTCATTTCAACGGCTTAAGGACGATGTATTTAACGCACACGATGATTTAACGAAATCCGAGGGTGATTTGACAAAGACCGCTAGTGAAAAATCAGCTTCAGGCAAATTAATTCAGGGAATAAAGAAAAAGATAAGTAGCGCAAAAGATAGTCTTCGCGATAAGCTAGAAATTTTAGAAAGGCGAATAGAAAATATTCGAACAACACTTCCGCACGCTCTTACTCCAGCTTTAGGGCAAGAAAGGACAGAAGCGATAACGCAGGAACTTAACACGAGAGTGGCTGAACAATTCAGCCATTTTGACGCAGACAGAAGCACGCTATCTAACTTATTCGCCGGTCAGGTTGAAAAACAAAAAGAAGAGTTGGGGAGTCGTCCGATGAGCATCTTTGTTTGGGCGAGGAATCCGGACATTGATTTATATCAGGGTAATTATTCGCCGTGCTGTATTTGTATTGACAGCACACATATGGGAGCGGAATCAACTATTTCTGACTATAATACCGATCTTGGAGTGCAAATAGTTAATATCTGGGATGAGACAAGAAATGAACCCATAACCGCCGCGTGGTGCTGGTTGGGAGAGGACGAGGACGGAACGCCTGCATTGGTAGTAGATAATATTGAGTCAAACACGCTTTACAGTGCCCATTATTCAGAACTTTTGACAAAAGAGCTCTTTAAATATTTAGAGGAATATGCGAAGAAAATAGGTGTTAAGAAAGTGGTTTTAGGAAAGGCAAATAATGATTTACCGACTGCCGGGGAATTATCGAAGATACGAGAGAACGACAGCGTCTTTTATAAGTTAGGAGGAGCAAACAGAGAGGATGGCTACTTTCTTGAAGCAGAGGAAGCAAGCGTAAAAATCATCTGGTCCGAAAAGGGAAAAAAGAGTAAAGAAACTAAGAGAAAGATAAAGCAGATAAATTATTTGGAGACCGTGGTTAGAAATTTAAACGAAGATACACTGATTACTCTTTCAGCCCTTGAAAAGAAAGTATATATACGTGAGGACGCCAATCTTATACGAGGGCAGGCATTGATCAATGATATTCATAATCAAAATGGTCTTGAATATTCTGTAACAATGTGGGGTAAGGCTAAGCAGACGGATAAATTAAAAATGATTGGATACATTGTGGCAACGGAAGACGAAACAGACGAGGGAGACACAAGTATTTACATGGATGATATTGCGGTAAGCCCCGAAGCGCAAAAACAGGGCGTTGGTTGGAAGCTTCTGGAAGAGTTGATAAAGAAATTGAAGTCAAAAGCAAAAGACGAAAATAAACCAGTTTTACTTGATATGCACTTACGGCCAAATTCGCAATCCTTTATGGAAAAACATAAGGATAAGCTTAACGCACTTGGTGTCAAACTTATTGAAGAAGCATTGGTTGCTGACTATTTTGATGAAGGTGAAGATGCTCTATATCAAGTTTACGAAGTAAATGCAGAATAAAAAAACAACACATTTTTTTCTACGCCAACCAATATACTAGAATGACCAGACGAAACCTTTGAAAACTTCTTTCTTTTCTTTGTCTTCCCCCGAGCCTTCGCTTTTCCATTACTGACTTAAAAAACACGCGCGCATTCGGAAAAAATGGAAATTGCAAAGCGGGGCGAGGGGCCCGCCGAAGTCCCCCGAGTCGGCGAGGAGGGACGGAGGCGGGGAGCGCCGAGTCTTCGAGGCGCAAGGACTTCATTCTTCGGTGGCGTTCTGCTTGAAATAGGTTCTAACTTGGTCGTATAATGTAGCAAGGAAAATTTATTATTTAATTAACGCATCAAGTCATATGAAAAAAACCATCATTGCAATCGTCGTTCTCGCTCTTGCCATTGTTGGGATGTACTTCGTTACCAAAAGTCCTTATCCCAAAGGGGACACAACCGCAACTACGCCCGTGACCACCGATACAACGGCAGTTCCGAGTACCGGAGAGGGAATAAAAGTGGCCGAGGAAATCATTTCGGTTATCGGGAAGTCCGTTGAAGGGCGTGACATCACCGCCTATACCTACTTGTCCGTGCCCGCCGCAAGCGGGCAAGCGGGCGGTACGGGGACAAAAGAACTTTTATTCATTGGCGGCATCCACGGCGGATATGAATGGAACACGACGCTTGTCGCGTACCAGACGATGGACTATTTTAAGGCAACACCGAACATCATTCCCGCGAACGTGAAGGTGACGGTTATTCCGGTTCTAAATCCCGACGGACTTCACAAAACACTCGGCACGACGACCCGTTTTATGGCATCGGATGTCCCGTCGCCCTTGGACAAGCAAATCGCCGGCAGATTTAATGCCCGCTCCGTTGACCTCAACCGCAATTTTGACTGCGGTTGGCAGCCCACAGGCACGTGGCAGAACAAGAAAGTGAGCGGCGGGAGCAAAGCATTCTCCGAGCCGGAAAGCCAGGCAATCAAGAAATACGCGGAAACCAATAAACCGACAGCGGTAGCGGTATGGTTCAGCGCGGCAGGTGGCGTCTACGCGTCAAGTTGCGAGAACGGCGTATCCGCGGAAACGGAAACGCTCACCAAACTATTCGCGGACGCGTCCCTGTACCCGGCATTTAAGAGCTTTGATTTCTATGAAACGACAGGCGATATGGTGAACTGGTTCGCCAAGCAAAATATTCCCGCAATCAGCGTGCTTCTCACGAATCACACTGATACCGAGTGGACGAAAAACCAAAAAGGAATTGAGGCGCTACTCTCGTATTACGCAAAATAATCCTGCTAGGACGTACTCGGCCTCTGTCATTCCCTTGAAAGCTTGTCCTCGCGTAGGCGGGGAAGGGAATCCAGGAAAATCTGGATTCCTGCTTCCGCAGGAATGACAAAGAGGTGAAAACTTTAGTGTACTATACCAATGTCATTCTTTACGAAACGGATTCTTACGGCGGTTCTTATTATTGTTGCCGTCGTCGGTATCGGCGTATTCGCGTTTGTCGGCCTGTCTAAAAAGGCGCTGGAAACTCCTCCTGTAGTGGTACCGAAGAAGAGCGAACCGGTGGGAGAAATCATTGGCCGTTCCGTTGAGGGACGCGCTATTACCGCCTATCGTTACGGTACAGGCACCGGAGCGGAACTCGTCTTCGTTGGCGGTATGCACGGCGGATACGAATGGAATAGCGTGCTTCTCGCGTACACATTTATGGACTATCTCTCCGCGAACCCCGAAGTTATCCCGCCGAATCTTGCGATTATGGTTATTCCCGCGGTCAATCCCGACGGCGTGTACAAAGTCACCGGCAAAGAAGGACGTTTTGACATCACGGATGTCGCGACCGACAAAGAGGTTTTGGCGTCGGGGCGTTTCAACGCGAATGCCGTTGACCTCAACCGTAATTTTGATTGCAAATGGAAACCGGAAGCCATGTGGCAACAGAAAACTGTGAGCGCGGGGACGGCGCCGTTTTCCGAACCCGAAGCCGCGGCTATACGCGATTTTGCTCTCAACAATAAACCTGCGGCTTTTATTTTCTGGCACAGCAAAGCTAACGTCGTGTACGCGTCCGAATGCGAAAAGGGAATTCTTCCCGAAACACTGGACGTTATGAACGCGTACGCGCAGGCGTCGGGCTACAGGGCCGTCAAGGCGTTTGATTCCTACGCCATTACCGGTGATGCTGAAGGCTGGCTTGCGTCTATCGGCATCCCCGCTATTACCGTGGAACTCTCAACGCACGAAACAATTGAATGGGAGAAAAATCTCGCGGGCATCAAAGCATTGTTTGAATACTACAATGGGGAAAAGTAGTCTCATAGAGTGATTGAACGTTTTGCGGGCAAGTACACTTTGAGCTACTATTTGACGTATGAATCGCTCGGAAGAAAACAGATTTCATATTGAGGAAGAGGTGATGGGTCATGTTGAACGCGTCTTGGAAGTAAGTGGTGCTGAAACGAAGAAAGATCCCTCCACCGTGACTCAAGAACACGTTGAGCCGAAGCCGATATTTGAGGATGACCACATGAAGGAATACGACATTGATATGTTCGGTGCCGAACTGATACCTATTGACGAAGAGAAGACTGTCATTATTAAAACCGAAGGATTATCCAGCTGTATCAGTGTTGTCGGTTTTTTTGTAACCCCGGAGAGAAAGAAATTTTGTTTATTCTCACATTCTCCCTATCATCTTGGTGAAGAGCTTGATAGCGAACTTGGTAATCCAAACGTAGCCGCCAGTACTCAAAAAGAAATCGTGGCGGTTGTACAAGCTGGTTTGAACAACGACAAAGAAATTAGGACATTGGAGGGAATGCTGGATAAACATGGCCTACAAACTCTACCTCTCCGAATACTCTATAGGCGAAATACTGCTGACCCGAAACTGAAGAAGCTCGATGGTGTGGTTGAAATGGTGTGGAAACCTAACAGTAATCCTACCGTTTCTTTTTTGGATATGGGTCTAAATTGGAAAAATCAAATTATTTCATTTGGGGATACAAATAAACCAAAAGATGAAACGCCTTTTAATCCCGTACTTGCCTAGAAATTCTGTATGTATTTCGTGTATCTTCTGCAATGTAAAGACGGAAGTATCTACACCGGCATCACGACCGACGTGGAACGCAGATTCGCGGAACACAAAGCGGGAACAGGCGGACACTATACCCGCGCGAAGAAAGTGAAGTGGCTTCTCTATCAAGAAAAGCACCCTGACCGTAGTTTCGCGCTCCGGCGCGAAGCCGAAATCAAGAAGTGGTCACGGAAAAAGAAAGTGGCGCTTCGCGCCGTTTGACGGCCTTATTACTTGACTTCTTCGCCTGTGTATATCTTCGCTTCCCTAAATAGGATACGGGTATACAATCGTTATATATTGCGAATTGCGAAACCCTCTGTTCCGTCATTGCGAGGGCGGAGCCCGAAGCAATCTAGGCAGTGCCTCGCGGTTGTTTCTGGATTGCTTCCCGCCACGCAAGGCCTCGCGGTCGCAATGACAAAAAGAGACGCAGAGCGAGAGTTTCGTAGTTCACACTTGTAAGACCCGCAGTCTACTCTTTGTAAACCCACACGCCAAAAGAATGTTTGGTGTGTGGGTAAAGACCCTCATGCGTGAGCGGTTGGCTAATCGCCCTTTTCACATTTGTATGAACACCCGCGCCGAAATAGTTATCGGTCATTTGCGTCTTTCGGTGGCGAATCTAGACCGTTCGCTCGCGTTTTATTGCGGACTCATCGGGCTTGTGCGCGGACCGCAGATGGGGAACATCACCGTACTCTGTCCTGGGCCACATCGCGCCATCGCGCTTGACCCACCACACAAAACGGCGGAGCAATATATGTTTCACGGCCACACGGGGATGTATCACTTCTCGTTCTTCTTTTCGCATCACGGAGAACTCGCGCGCGTGGCGAAGCGATTCATAGATACCGCCTACGATATTGAAGGTGTATTTGATTACGGCGCAACCATGGCGATATACCTCCATGACCCCGACGGTATTCCGGTGGAACTCTATGTGGAACGCCCCGAGGGAAAGCGGCAGGCGGGACAGCTCAAGGAACTCTCCAAAAAATCCATTGACCTTCAGAGCTTCTTGGGGGAACTGATTTAGAGTATATGTATAGTGCGATGTAGAGCCTACCTACGCAGGCAGACGAGAAAAAAGAAATTTTTTGTTCCATGTTTCATACTTCATCTCCCCTCGTGTATACTTATCGCGAGAATGAAAGCCTTCCTTCACTGTTTCGCATTGCTCTGCGCGTTTCCGTCGCTTGCTTTTGGCGCGTCGCTCCGAGTTGTACAGGAGACTCCCGTACAGGGCGACCCGGTAATGGTCGTACTGAATGGCGCGGATATTTCAAGCATTACCTCCCTCACGTTCTCGGGAAAGAAAGTCGATTTATTTCTCTATCAAAGTAAACCGACCGCGCTTATCCCGATTGACCTTGGAGCGCGGACGGGCGCGTATACACTTTTCGCCAAGCTGAAAAACGGGACAACGCTCACCAAGACCGTGACCGTGTTGTTGCGGCCGAGACGCACCGCGCCTCTCGGTATTCCTGATAAGCTCGGAGGAAATACCAAAACCGCGCAAACGAATCTCGTCACGGTACTTGCGCGGGAAAATGCGGTACTTTCAAAAATCAAAACCACGCTTCCTCCATGGTGGGGTTCTCCGTTTACGTTTCCGCTTGGCGTATCGGAGGTAGTTGACGCGTATGGCTATTCCCGTAGTACCGGCTCGTATTTCATTTCACATAAAGGGACGGACTTCCGCGCCGATATCGGCACGCCCGTTCTCGCTGTAAACAACGGCATTGTTCGGATGGTTCGCGAATTCATCGTCTATGGCAAGACTGTCGGGATTGACCACGGCGGGGGAGCAGAGAGCCTTTCAATGCATCTTTCACGGGTAGATGTGAAAGAAGGACAAAAGGTAAAGCGAGGGCAAACTATCGGACTCTCGGGCGATAGCGGTTACGCGCTCGGCCCGCATCTCCACCTTTCCGTTCGTATCGGCGGAATTTCCATTGACCCCATGAAGTTCTTCGCGTTGTTTCAATAATTATTTGCGTATGCAAAAGACGGTTCTTGTCGCGGTCATTAAATCCAAAGACGACCTCAACATTCTTTTTGCCAAAAAATGGTATCGGATTCCGGTTGCTTTTCTGCCGAGAAAGAAGTTTACGCATATCGCGTTCTATGAACCCATGACCGGATTCGGCAAGAGGGGGAAACGTATCCGGTACTACGCTTGCATTTCAAAAAGGGAAGTGAAGAAGCGGATTGAACTTTTACCGCGCGAACCCACGCATTCGCGGGCAGAGCACAACTATGTAAAATTTTCTTTTCGGGAAATAGAAAGACTGGAAAAACCAATTCGCAATGTCATTCCTCGCCGAGTTTCGTTTGGCTTCACGGGCATCAAAACCCTCCGCTCCGCCCGTGATATCTTACAGCTCTATCACGTTGCTCCCACCGAGCAAATCATTGAACGGGAATTACATCGGCTCGGCATCCCCGTCACGGCGCAGTATCGTCTGACGGTTTCTTCTCCTGCCCCTCTTCAGAGGGGAAGTGCCGAGTCTGCGAGGCGAAGGGGTGGTATTTCTCATGGAAAAAGACAGTATCGCCTTGACCTCGCCATCTTCTGCAAAAACGGCAACCTCGCCATTGAGTGCGACAATCGCAAAGCCCACTCGGGCAAACTCCAAAAACTGAAAGACGCGCAAAAAAATCTTGCTCTTAAACATCTTGGCTGGCGCGTCATCCGTCTCACCGAAGACGACATTCTTGAACACCTTGATTCCTGCATCTCCCGCATCCAAAAAGTTGTTTATTCTTTCGGTGGTTTCTTACCTCCTCCCCTCTTTAGAGGGGAGGACTGAGGAGGGGTGTCTTGTTCGTACTTCCGTATCTATTCGGCGTTCGTATTGTATATAAATACGGTATACTATCGGTACTTACTCATCCATCCTTTTTATATGGAACACCAAAGCGTATTGCACCAGATGTCTTCAAGTCATTGCTCCCGCTGTCACGGCGAGGGCGACGGTTTCAAATGCCCAAAATGCGCGGCGACAGCCGCGCACTACGACCCCGACCATTTCCGCACATGCGGAGAAAATGGCAAGATGCGGGTGAAATGCAAAAAGTGTGGGCAGGCGGAAGACAATTGCACCTGCGTATAATGCCCACAAGCTGTGATTTCCTTTTCTGGCGGTATCCCCCTTAGTAAAGGGGGTGCCGAGTCCGCGAGGCGGGGGTTGTAACTTTTCCCAAACAAAACCCCTTTTCTTACTGAATTGAGGAGTTAAAAAAACAAGGACGACATTTCTGTCGTCCCTATTCGTTCAGTCTGGAATCTTCAATCATAAGTATCCCAAGTGCACTCCGTCAACGGTTTCAACGGTGTGCCCGTGCTCGGCTTGTAAGGAGAGTCGAGAACCTTTTTCTCGGTTCCGGCGTAGTAGAGATACCCGTCGTCATGCCATTCCAGTGTCTGCCCTAACTTCCGTTCAAGCTCCCTTTTCAAGGCCCTCCGCCTACCCGAATGTACCACCTCTTGTCTACCGTTGCTTTGTGGCAGTATTCGCGCAGGAGTTGGCAACTGTGTGTTTTGCGGAGTATATAGGGTTGCCGTGGGAGATGGGATTTCTGCAGACTCTGCAGGGCGCACGAACGCAAAGTCCAACGCGGAGAATATGCCGAAGTGTTCGTTAGTGAGGAAGAAGTCTACTTTGATTTCCTTTACCGTGACGACTTTCGTTGCTGGAATCGTTACGTTCCCATCCATTGACCTCGCTGGTCCTTTCTTCGGAATGACTTTGTCACCCTTGTTCCACTGGACAGTATGTGTTTGTGATGATGCCGGTTGATATACGGAAGATGAAACCAGCCGAAATTCGTGGCTAAAGAAAACCCCCCTTATTTCACGGACAGTAAGTGAATTGTAGTTTTCCGTCTCAACCGTTACTACGTTACCGAGGAGAACTACCGATTCCCTGCTAATTGACCGTGCGGCAAAACAGTAGGGAGTAATTTTGTCGCCAGGAGAAAATGTACTCATAGGTATCCTTCATTGATTTTTTCGTTGCCGAGTTTCTGCGAAACAGACTACAACTACTGTATTAGTCTGTCAATGTTCTTCGTCTATAGTTTTCTTTCCTCTTACGGTATCATTGTCCCTATTCTTCTCCTTCTTAAATCATAAATCTTACATCTTAAATCCTCTGCACTATGACCCAATCCGAAGCTTTAGACATTCTCAAAACCGGAGCGAACGTCTTTCTCACCGGCGAGCCGGGGAGCGGGAAAACGCACACGGTGAATGAGTATGTGAGATATCTCAACTCCTGCGGGGTTGAACCCGCTATCACAGCCTCCACCGGCATCGCCGCGACGCATATCGGCGGGATGACCATTCACTCATGGTGCGGTATCGGCATACGAGAAAAGCTAACGTCGTACGACCTTGACACGATTTCGGGTAACCGCAAGGTGATGGAGCGAGTGGGGAACGCGAAAGTACTTATCATAGACGAAGTGTCTATGCTTTCCGCGAACACACTCGCGATGGCAGAGGCGGTGTGCAGGGAAGTACGAAGGCGCGATGAACCGTTCGGCGGTTTGCAGGTCGTCCTGGTCGGCGATTTCTTCCAACTTCCGCCCGTATCTTCCCATCGTCATTCTTTTGAAAAAGGGAATCCAGAATCAGATGACCTTCCCAGTTTTGATTTTGAATCTGGCGTCTTGGTTTCTTCTGCCCCTTTTCAAAGGGGAAGTACCGAGTCTTCGAGGGGTAGGGGTTCTATTTCAAATTTCGCCTTCACTTCCCCCGTCTGGCACAAAGCGAATCCTCTCGTCTGCTATCTCTCCGAACAACACCGGCAGGAAGATAAAGCATTTTTGGAATTTCTTAGCGCGGTACGGCGCGGAGAGGTTGCGGAACAGCACAAAGTGCTCCTCCGGACCCGCTACAGTAAAACTGGCGAAGCCGGTGTGACACAACTCTATTCCCACAACGCGAACGTGGACCACCTCAATACCGCGGAGCTTTCTAAACTCTCCGGCCAGCCGAAAGTATTCGTGATGACGGGAAGCGGTCCCGACCCGCTCGTCATAGCACTGAAGCGCGGGTGTCTTTCGCCCGAGGTACTGTCGCTAAAGCTCGGCGCCCGGGTGATGTTCACGAAAAACGATATGAGCGGGCGGTTCGTCAACGGCACAACCGGCATCGTGGCTGAGTTCGCCAAGGACACAGGATTTCCAATGGTGAAAACCGATTCAGGGAGGGCAATAACCGCGGAACCCGTGGAGTGGACTATACAAGACGGCGGTAGAATTATTGCGAGAATTGAGCAAGTTCCACTCCGGCTCGCGTGGGCGATTACGATACACAAAAGTCAAGGAATGTCGCTTGATAGAGCGCATATGGACCTTTCCGCCACGTTTGAATACGGACAAGGATACGTGGCGATTTCGCGCGTGCGGACACTTAAAGGTCTTTCGCTTTCCGGTCTTAACGCGCGGGCGCTTGAAGTGCATCCCGACATCAAAACCAAAGACGCGCATTTCCGTTCCCATTCGGACACTGTTCGTGAAAAATTTGGTGCGCTCCAAAAGAGCGAACTTGCACAGTTGCATTCCAATTTCATAAAAGCTATCGGTGGCAAACCGGGAGTGGGGAGGACGGTACGCGTGAAAAGAGAAAAAGTGGATACACTTTCCGTTACCAAAAACCTCGCGCTTCAAGGTCTGTCACTATGGGATATCGCCAAGGAACGGGCTATGACCATCGGGACGATTTTGAATCATTTGGAACAGCTGAAGGAAAAGAAAATTATTGTTCCGGCTCGCGACCTTTCACATTTTGAGCGAAATCCCGACCGCCTCGCGGAGATGGAGAAGGCTTTCTCAAAAGTCTTCGCAAAGACTAAGGAGCTAAAACTTTCTCCGGTTCGGGAACTTTTAGACGATTCATTTTCCTATGACGAACTCCGCCTCGCCCGTCTTTTTCTTCCCCCTCCCTCTCTTTAGAGGGGAGGGTTGGGGCGGGGTGTCCTATTTGTATATTCGTACACATTCGTCGGTTCGTATTGTTTGATTTTCTCTTTCAGGGGAGTACTATGAGTTCACGAGGCGGGAGTCGGTAATACCCGCGATGATGATATGGCTTATGGTACGGAAGGAAGACACCCTCTATAGCGCGGAGAAGATTGCGAAGTTTTTTGGTGTGACCACGAAAACCGCGTGGCAGTGGTGCAAGGCGGGGAAGCTTCCCGCGTTCAAAATTGGCAAGGAATGGAAAGTCCGCGTCTCCGACCTGCAAAGGCTGATTGACCGAAAAGTCTACGCAAAGGAGACGGACGATACCCCTCGGTTGTTTTAGTTATGGGAACACTCTTGCAGGAAATGATATACTGTACGCATTACTCCTAACGCTTTCCACTATGGAATTTGCGCTTGTTGTCGCGAAAGTATTCGCGATATATCTCATTGTCAGCGGAGCAGTGCTCCTCTTTAAAGGGAAAACGCTCCCGCTTATTCTCAAAGACTTTTTTGCGCATCCGGCCGTCGTGTATCTCACCGGCATCATCTTGATTAGTGTCGGCGCGGTGTTGCTTCTTCGGCATAACGTGTGGGACAACACGTGGCGTTCATTCGCCACCGCGTTCGGCTGGCTCGCGCTTCTCAAAGGTCTCGCCTACGTCTTTTTCCCGAACGTCCTCTCCGAGTTTCCCGTACAGAAAATGCGCGGTTGGTTCGGCGCTATCGGTGTTGTTCTTATTATCGCGGGCATTATTCTCTTCCGCGTCGGCTGATTGTGTGACAATTGACTAACCAAAAACGAAACAAAATGCTTGCGTACGCAGTATTTCACTCGGGAGAAAGACCGAGGAGGAGTTGTCTTTTTGCGTGGTAGGAGTAGCATTCGCTCTGGAGAGTCCGAAAACAAAAGGAAAAGGCAATATGGAAAAGGCTTTTTTATTTTCACGAACTGAAGCGGCCGTAAGCCCGGACAGTACAAGCTTACCGGCTTTCACGTCAGTAGTCGCAACGGCACTTGATCGGACAGTTATCGTGACGACACCACGAGTCATTGGGGCGGGGGCGGTTCTTGGAGACCGAATCATTACTTCGCTTCTCCTCGTCGCGAACTATCAGAATGTTTCCATCCGATTGCAAGGAGGAAAGAAGATGTGGGCATGTGTGATTCGCAAAGATTCCGAGCGTAATCTTGCTGAACTCCTGCCCTCCTCGCGGGCTTTGTCCACAAACCATCCTCCACTAATCTCTTCCGCAGACCCCGAGCTTGGGACGGCAGGGGAGATTGGAAGCCCACTTTTGGTGGTTGATGTGGGAAGCGGCGTTCCTTCCGTTAGAGTTGCCGGCATGCGATACGTCACGAGAGTCGGTGAATTATTCCAGCAATCCTGGAAAATCAATCCGCAAGCTCCGCGCGGACTCATCGGGGGAGGCGTTTGGGATGTGGATGGGAAGTTCATGGGAGTTGCCATCGGTGAAAAAGTTCCTTCACCATTTGAACAGGATACCCAGCCTGACAAAAGCGTCTACGCGCTCCCTGCCGAACAAGCGCTGGATTTTGCCGAATCAAACTAGACCGACGGGGCGCCCCCCCCAAGGGTTGGGGGCC
>CAYHOU010000001.1:15069-21903 GCA_964358195.1 uncultured Candidatus Saccharibacteria bacterium
GGCGGCCCGTATCCTTGCCTCTTTTTTGTTAACAAATAATGACGAGGCTCAACCTCGTCGCTCTTTACTTCCGAATTCTCTCGGCACAACATTCCGACATTCTGCGGAATGTCGGAATGTTGCTTTAGGAAAAGAGTGTCCCTAGAAATTCTTTGAGTTCATCGCCGACAATCGTGCGGTGCGAGCCGGCGGGGAGCGCGCCGAGTTTGATATTCAAAATACGGACACGCTGGATGTCTTGCGGTTCTTGAAACAGCGCGGAGCACATACGCCTAACTTGATGCCGTTTCTCTTCGGTGAGTGTGACGGCAAACGTGTTTTCGTTCAAAATCTTGACCCCGCATTTCTTGGTCTGTTCGTTTTCAATAATCGGCCCTTTTTCCATCTTCTCCTTGAAACTGTCGCGGAGCGGATTTGAAGTCGTGACGACGTACTCTTTTTCGTCAGTATACGCGCTGGAGAGTAGACGCTCGGTAATTCGTCCGTCGTTCGTGAGAATCATAAGTCCGTGCGCGTCTTTCTCCAGCGAGCCTATCGGAAACACCCCCTTTGGAAATGAGTTTGTTATTTTGCTCGTTTCATTATTTCTATTCTTTCCCCACTTTCCCCATTTCCCCCTTCTTTCCCCATTTCCCCCTTTTTCTCTTTTCTCCCATTTTCCCCCTTGCTTCCCATTCTCCCCATTTGTCCCTTTTACCATTTCTATCCCATTTTCCGGCTGTAGCGAAACTCCCTTCGGTTTGTTGTACGCGTAATAGAAATACGGCGTCGGCTTCCCACGAAACTTTACCTCCACAATGTCGCTCTGTTGTACCATCATCCCCACCTCGGCCTTTTTGTTGTTGATGAAGACCTGACCTTTCTTTATCAGTTCATCGGACGCCTTCCGCGTGGAAAATTTCTTCCACGCGAGGTATTTGTTCAGGCGCATAGGGAAAGTTGGGATAGGGGATTGTGGCACTAATTTTTTCATATCGGCAGTCTAACATAGAGACGAGGAAGTAGTTAGTGGGAAGCACATACTGGAAAAAAAGAGTTTCGGTGCAAAGCACCGAAGCATATTGGACGTGACGAAATTCATGTCGTTTTTTTCCTGAAAAAGCAAGCTTCATAGTAACTCGGGACGCCCCTAAAAAAGAGTCGTTGCTTTGTGCCACGTCCGTTTGTCCTCTGCACGGTAAGCGGTTCTCTGTCCTGTATTTGATGCATCCCCGTGCAGTCGTCAACCGGAATGAAAAGCGGAACAACGATGTCCCCCACTCTCGCTGCTTTTACTTCGTCGGGTGGCAGGTCTTCCTGTGGCAGGGGAGGTGGCACGAAAGGAGTAAGTTCCTCCTCGCCTTCTTTTTCGTAGTAAACTGGTTGTGATTTTTTCATAGTTCTGACGATAGCGTAGACGTTTTTTGTTTTTTTTGCAACTCGGGTGTGACCTACCCGCTCAGCCTTCGGTTCCCCTTTACCCAAGTAAAGAGTAGCCAAGATAGAACGGAATGGTGGCAGAAAGTGATAGAATGACGTGCACGATATGCAGAAAACGATTGACCTTCATCACCCCCTCTCAAGTCTCCCCCGAAGACTTGGTGGAGAGGTGCGCTATACGTTACGACGAAGCAAACGAGCGCGGGGGATTCGGCTATCGGTCGCGAGAGGAGGCACTTTCACCGTGTCGGCACCGGAGTGGATAACAGAGAGTCGGGTTGAGGCATTTATCAGGGAGAAAGCCGAGTGGGTACTGAAGAAAATCGCGTATTTCAGCTGGTTTCCGAAAATTGCTCCCGTCAAACGAATTAACCGCAAGAAGCATTTTGCGGGATACAAAGAAAAAGCGCGGGCGCTTGTGCTGGGACGGTTGGAGCATTTCAACCGGCACTACAATCTCACGTGGAATCGGGTCGCGATACGAAACCAGCACTCGCGGTGGGGAAGTTGCTCGCGCAAGAAGAATCTCAATTTCAATTACCGCATCGCGCTCCTTCCTCCGCATCTTTCCGACTACATTATCGTCCACGAACTTTGCCATCTTCGCGAGCTGAACCACTCACCCCGCTTCTGGTCCCTCGTCGCCGAAACGCTCCCCAACCATCGCACCCTCCGTACAGAACTCCGCACGCAAGGGGTGAGTCTTTCTTAATCCCTCTTAAGAAAGTGAAATAATTAGCTTGCAGTCGTAGACTGTAGACTAAGTGTTGCTTTTGGGTCTGCTTTTTATAGATTATGAATTCCCGTGAATTTGACCTGCTTTTGACTACAATTCACGGGAATTTGACAAAATCATGTGAATTGCTATACTTCAATGTATGGCCGTTCAACAACAATTCAAAGACCGAATTAAAGAGCTGAAAGAACGTTATGACTCCTTGAAAACCGGCAAGGACGCTCTTTTGAGGTTGCTTGACGAAGCTGAAGTGGCGGAGTCGGTGTACAACTCTAACGCCATTGAGAACTCAACGCTCACGCTTCAGGAGACAGAACGTATTTTGCTGGAGCTTGCCGTCGTCCGGGAAGTTTCCGCTCGTGAAATTTTTGAAGCGAAAAACCTTGCCCGTGTTGTTGAATACATGCGGGAGAAGGCGAAAGCGACGGACATTGGTAAAGACGTTATTTTATTTCTTCACAAAATGCTTATCACCGCCATTCGCGACGAAATCGCAGGTCGGTTTCGTACCACAGGCGAGTATGTTCGAGTGGGTACACATATCGCGCCGGCTCCCGAACACGTAGAACGAATGGTTGAAGCCGCAGTGACGGAGTATAATAGCGACAATCAGTCGTATTTTCTGGAACGAATTGCGCGATTTCATCTGGAGTTTGAAATCGTGCATCCGTTCAACGACGGCAATGGCCGGATTGGGCGAGCACTTATCAACTGGCAGCTGATTCGTCTTGGATTTTCTCCGATTATTATCCGCAACAAAGAAAAATCTGGTTATTACGATTCGTTTTCGGCCTATCGCGAGAAGAAAAATCTGAAGCCAATGGCGAAAATTATCGCCCTCGGGCTTTTGGAATCTCTGCACAAACGCGTTACCTATTTGGAAGGCACTCCGATTATCACGCTCTCCGAGTTCGCGAAAGGGCACGACAAAACCGCTTCATCGCTTACGAATGCCGCACGCCGACAAACTATTCCCGCGTTCCGCGAAAAAGGCGTGTGGAAAATCGGCACGTCACCACGTTCCCAATAATATTTCACAGATCGTTGTCCTGCGCCTTTTCTAGCATCGGCATAGGGTACTGGTATGCAAAACGAAACACGGGTCAACCTGAAACACCTTCTAGAAGATATGCGGGATAGCTATAGCGCTCCGCTTGAAGAAGTGATTCTCACCGAACTTATTGCAAACGCCCTTGACTCGAAGGCGACACGGATTGATTTTAGCGTCAATACGGAGGCGCGCTTCTTGCGTTGCACTGATAATGGAGGAGGGATGAAGCGGGCACAACTGAAAGAATATCATAACATCGCCTCATCCGATAAGGCACGTGGAGCAGGCATCGGGTTTGCCGGAGTCGGCGCGAAGCTCTCGCTTCTTCTTGCGGACAAAGTGGTAACCGAAAGCAAAGGCGGTCGCGGCTCGCGCGCCGCGACCGAATGGCGGCTCACCAACCCCTATCGGGCGCCGTGGAAATTCATTCCGACAACGGAGACAGTTCCATTTTCCCGAGGTACGTCGGTCACCGTGTATTTTACCGATGACCAGCCGCATCTTTTGAGAAAAGAGTTTGTCGCTGATACCATTATCAAACATTTCTATCCGCTTCTCCACGAACATCTCAATGCAGAGATTTTGCGTTATGTCTACCGTAAAGGCGTGGAATTTACCGTGAATGGCGAATTGCTTTCTCTCTCCGAAGCAGAACAGCGCATTGATAACGGATTCAGAGTATTTCTTGGGAAGAACCGAAGACCGATTGGCGCGGGCTTTTTGACGAAGAAGGTGTTGGAACAGGGGTGGCTCTCGCGTCTGGCAGGTCGCGCGCCGAATGAACGCCACATCGCTTCCGGCCTCTCGGTTTCCACATACGGCAAAGTCATCAAGACCGGCTGGGAATGGGTGGGTATCATGCCGAAAAGCGCGTACGCTCTAGCGGGCATTGTTGAGATTCCCGCGCTCTCCGAAGTTCTCACCACCAACAAGAGCGATTTTCTTACGGATGCTGTGCACCTGCGCAAGTTCTACCGGTTGCGCAAAGCCGTTCAGCAATCCATTATGCCTGTACTCCGCTCGCTTGGAGAGTTTGCAGAGGAGAGGAAGACGAGCGTGGCAAAGAACGTCAAACCATTGGAGCGGCAGATAGAAACCGCGCTTGAAGGACTCTCCCCGGAATTTCCCGAGCTTGAGACGTTGCTCGGTTCTCGCCGCGGAGTCGGGACGGGAGCCGCAAAACCTGCGAAAGACGGCGAGAAAAATCGGGAGGAGCACAGCACGGGCATATCTCGCGGCGTGACGGCAGACCTACCAGACGCGCAAAAGGGGAAGAAAGAAAAGAAGAAAGAGGATGGATCCGTCTCTCGAAAGAAACCCGGGCTTACGCTCGCACTCGAAGATATCACGGACGCGCCGCACTCGCTTGGCCGCATTATCGAAGATGTCGTTTCCGTCAATACGCTCCATCCGGCATGGCGGAAAGCCCTTGAAACCAAACAGGAGGAGTACCATATTCTGGTTGTCGTAGGCCTCGTACTCGCTGAATTCGTCGCTCCCGAAAAACACCCGCTCGATTTCCTCGCCAAATTTCTTTCGTCGTGGAGCGCGGTCGGTTCGGAAAAGTCGGGAAACACAAAACAGGCCTCGCTTCTCTGACCGCACCCCGCTGATAAAGGAGGCTAAAGAGTTGAGGAAGAGAGAAACAATCCAGTTAAATACATGTTCGAGAAAATCCGAAATACGATTCTGTTCTGGAGGTACAACACCCATCCCGCGAAGATGGAGCATCGCTCACGGAAAGTAGTGCTGTTCGGTTCGCATCTTGCCCACAACTGTTTTCGTGATGAAGAGTTTCGCCGGCTTATCAAATTTGAAAAGCATAACGAAGAAGAACAAAATCGCCTGTTCAATGAGCTGACCGTGACGAATATCGTGCTCCTCATGCTGATTCTCGACCAGCGCGTGCAGGAGACGAGCGAAGAGTTCCACAGGGAGTACCTACAGGCACTTCGTGCTGAAATTCCGAAGTTTTACAGCGCATTTTTGCGCCGCATCAACATTCCCGAGCATCTCGCAAGCATGTGGGACAAGCTCGTCGAGATGCGTTACGACGAATACTCGCGGGATATGCTTGAAATGCGTCGGCAGTTCTTTGAAGTAGAGAACGATGAACGAGCATATCAAATAGCGTCCGATAACCGCGCGTTGATTTTTCAAACGGTCGTATTCGGCCTCTACCACCACCTCATGCGCGGGAAAATCAAAAAGGGTGACCCATTCTATCTTTTCCTCCAGACGTATCTCATCGGCGTCCACAAAGGCCTCATCAAACGCATCTAATAAAAGCTACTCAAAGTCCGTTTTTCGTCTTGCTGGCAAAGCCCACAAAATTGTGAGAGTATTTGCCCATGCCGAAAATAACCAAAATTGTCTTTCCCACCGCTATTGCGTCGCAGTTTTTGAGCCTCTATGATGCCGCAGGGGTATCGGGGAAGGAGCTTGAAATGTTGCGCGTTGAACTTGCTTTACCGCACGTGAACCGATTAAGTACTTTTGCACGTCCGCGACGTATCGAAACCTTGATAGAAGCACTAGGATTTCCAAAAGGAGAGGGGCAGAACACACGTATTATGACTGAACTCTACAAAGATGGAGTATTCACGGTTGCTGTTGGTAAGCCGGGCAAGGAAGCCGCACCAGACTTCAAACGAACGCATTACAAAACAGGGGTTACGATGAACAATGCGAACGATATGAACCCTTCCGTCTTGGAAAGAGGAAAGCGACGAGACGAAGACCTTACGTTTTCCGATTTATTTGAACAGATTGAACATCTCATACGGGCCGATATGCTTGGTTTGGAACTGCTCGGAACACTCATATTCAGAATGGCATTCATGCTCGACCATATACAAAATGCAACGGGGAAGTGGCGTTATGAACCTCCCAAAAACACACTTGCTATGCTAAGAAAACGAATACCAGACGTTGGTACGGTTCCCGTGAAAGTTTTTCTCTACTTTCTTGATGTTCTGGCACTCAATGAAGACGTGAAGATGCACACACTGGGACATGAAAATGCAGAACACGACTACGGACGCATCAACACGCTGCTTACCTTTGCGCATCTTATCGGAGTGTTTCTTGGCCGCTGCTCTCTTGCAAAGTTTGCGGGGACATTCGCACGTCCGCCAGCGGGAATGGCACCACTCCCTAAAATTAAGAGGATTTTTGAAGTGTACCCTCTTCTAACACCCTTGCCTTAGAAAGTCTTTCTCCTTCCCCGCGGACCAAGTTTATGTTCGCTCGCAATACTGCCGCTTCTTAAACGGTTCTCAATGATTTCGCAATAGCGAGAATTCAGCTCTGCGGTCAGAAAATTTCGTTTAAGTTTGTGTGCAGCCTCAACCTCCGCACCGCTGCCGCCAAAAAGCGGAAATACAATATCGCCTTTTTGAGTCGAAGCTTTAATAAGGAGCTCCGTGAGTTTTTGTGGTATTTGGCATGCGTGTTCGGTCTTTTCTTTGCTTACGTTTTTCACTAAATTAAACTCAAACCACGAATACGGCATTCTCCCCTTTGAACCATTGGCGAGATTCTGTTTTATCCTCTTGTCTGTCGGGTTTTTATAGGGAAGTGCGACTTCGTCTTTAAAGAATTTGTTATCAGCATCTTTTCGGACATG
>CAYHOU010000002.1:0-18236 GCA_964358195.1 uncultured Candidatus Saccharibacteria bacterium
CTTCGCCACTTTCAGTGGTAATGAGGTACGCGATAGCGCGGACAAGAATACGGTTTCCCACTACGTCTTTGAGGACTTGGCCGAAATTGACGTTTGCGTGATAAAGATTCTTCGCGCTGTGGTACAGATTTTGCGTATCAATAAAGACACCAACCCGTTGCTCTACGTGTTTGATAACTGCCATGGCTGATTTGTAAGGAGCGGAGCGACTATACAAATCGCCATCCAGCACCATTTTCACAGATAGTGTGGGCGAAGTATGCGCCGCTAAACTCCAAAGTATTTAAAAAGTACAAAGCCCTATTAAAATGGTGCTGGATAATGTTTGGCAATGGTATTTTTCGGCCTTGCACAAAAAATACCAGCCAAGCCATTATTTCTTCAAATTCATCTTCTTTAAGATGGCGTTGTAGCGACGAGTATTCTTTTTCTGAAGATAGCGGAGATGAGATTGTCTATCCGCAACCATAGAGAGAAGCCCGCGGCGTGAATGTGTGTCTTTCTTGTGTTCTTTAAGATGCTTAGAGAGTTCATCAATGCGTTTTGTGAGTACGGCAATCTGAACTTCCGGTGACCCCGTGTCTTTATCGTGAATAGCCACCTCTTTTATGATTTTTTGCTTGCGGTTTTTCGTTAACATGGTGCAATGAGGATAGCACAAAAGGCTTTAAAATGCAAGCCGTTTGGCCTGTCTTATGAAGTAAATGGGCTACAGTGGAGATGCTATGGCCGTTAAAAGCTCCATGGAGTTATCAGTAAAGGACAGTTATCCACACCGTGTCCTTTACGTTGTCCTTTATAAAAAGCTATACTGCTAGCAGTCGGGGGAATGCTTAGATTGCATTGTCCTGAATGATGGTTCTTTGAAAGAGGATTAAACTCTCTCTTTATCGGAAGAAAAATTCCAAAAGCTAGATTCTAGGAAATATTTTCACATTTTTCTTTAATTCGGGAATTATTTTCCCGGGCTAGCTATCATCAGTCTTTTTCTTTCCGATTCTCCTAGACCGGTTCGACAAATTGTCGGACTTAGGTCCTTTGCCAAATCTCACACCGTGAGATTCGGTACAAGCCGCCCCTCATAGGTTAACCTTCTTTCAAGAAACTAAAGAAGGCCGCCCTGTTCGGGCGGCTTTTCTTTGTGGTGATTCCCCGCTTTTGATTTCAGAAAATCAAAAGCGGGGGTTGCGGCAACCACGAAAGCCGCTCACACGAATCAACTTGCAACTTTTACGACACCCAATGCTTCTTCCGTATCTCTTTTAAGGTCTTTTCCTCTTCTTTTTCCTTTACTTCCTTTGCCTTCGCTCCGATACTCGCGAGTTCTTTTTCCGGCAAGCTCGCGAGTTCTCCAGCCTTCTTTTCGAGATATTCCTCCGTATTCTTGGCGGGGTCATCAAGTACCTCCTCCAGAAGCGCATGCAATATGTGGCCTATCTTCGGTCCGGGAGTCAGCTTCGTAACCTCAATGATTCCCCCCCCGTTTATCTTAAGCATACCAACCGAAAGTGGGTCTCGCATTACCTCGTCAACCATAGAGTGATACTTACGGAGCCTATACGGGCTCTCCTTAGGCCTTCCCGTGCCAATACGGTCGCATGTACGGACATCCATAAGGTGCCAGATGTGTTCCTTCCCTACCCTATTTACAATGCGTCGTACCGCGGAATGCGTGATTTGTTCCGTGTCTGAAAAGAACATATGCCAGCGAACCAAGGTAGCAACCGTTTCAATCATTTTCTTCGGGAATGCGAGACGGGACATAATTTTTGTGGCCATCTTGGCTCCGACCATATCGTGTCCGTAGAACGTCCAGTCTTTCTTCTCCTCTGACCATCTGCGGGTTGCCGGCTTTCCGATATCGTGAAATAAAGCCGATAGTCGTGTTTCAAGTGAAAAGTCCTTCTTTGCCGAGTGTTCTACGGTGCGGAGTATATGCTCAAATACGTCAAATGAGTGCGCCTTGTTCTGTGCCACGCCGATCCCCTCTTCTAATTCGGGGATAATATGCTTCAAAATACCTAGTTTTTGGCTAAGAATAAGGCCGACGTGAGGACGCGGAGACATAATTATGCGGATAAATTCCTCTCTAACTCGTTCGCCCGCTATTTCTTTAATGTGTTTTGCGTTTGTTGCAATGGCGCTCTGCGTGGCCGGGTCGATGGTGAAGTCGAGTTCAACCGCGATGCGTATAGCTCGTAGCATTCTAAGCGCGTCCTCGCTGAAACGGGCTTCTGGGTCCCCTACGGTCCGTACCGTCTTCTTCTTCAGGTCTGCCTGTCCCTCAAATAAGTCAACTATCTTCCCCGACAGTGTTAATGCGATAGCGTTGATGGCAAAATCCCGCCGTTTGAGGTCATCTTCAAGCTTTGAGCTCCACGCCACCGAATCAGGCCGTCGTTTGTCCGTATACCCTCCCTCAAGGCGATATGGGGTTACCTCTACGACTTTCAACGTCTCATCCTCTACTCCCTCGTTTACTACCCCTACAGTGCCATATTCATTCTCATAAAAGCTATTTGGAAACAATTCGGCAATTTGTTCGGGGGCGGCGTTGGTTGTAATATCCCAATCCTTCGGTTTCCGAGAAATAAGCAGGTCTCGTACGCATCCACCGATGAGATACGCCTCAAAACCCTTGTTTTCCAAGGTTTCAGCAACTTTCTCCACTTCTTTCGGGATAAGAAATTTCTTTGCAATACTTTTCACAGCATCATTATACTGTTATTTTAAATTATTATATAATGAACCGTATACTATAGTTACATACCATGATTCCTAAGGTTCATGAGAAAAATAAGGCCGTAGAGCTCCGACGAGGAGGTATGAGTTACCGCGATATCTTGAATGTACTCGCTGTCTCAAAGAGCAGTCTCTCCCTCTGGTTAAAAGACTTGCCTTTCACAGTGGAAGAAAAGATACTTCTAAAACATAGAAAGGATTCAAATATATCCCGAGGCCGAATAAAAGCCGCGACCGCTAACAGGCGAAACAGGCTGTCTCGGGAGAAGGAGGAGTTTCTTAAGGCAAAAAGCAATTTTCAGGTTTTCAAGGACGACCCCCTATTTTTTGTTGGGATAGGGCTTTATTGGGCTGAAGGTTCAAAGCGTGATACTACGTTTCAGTTTACTAATTCAGATCCGGAAATGGTTTCGCTTATGCTACGCTGGTGTACAAAATATCTCGAAGTTTCTTTAAAAGACGTTGCCTGTAATTTATATTTACACAAACCATATTCTCATGAGAATTGTGAAGATTATTGGGCAAGAACATGCGGAATTCCATTAGAGAATTTTCGGAAAACAATCTACAAGCCAACGAGTCTGGGTTTCAAGAGAAGACCTAATTATAAGGGTTGTTTACGCTTTAGGCTCTCGGGAATCCGATATTTATGGAGAATGAAATTCTTGCAGAAAATGCTCGTTAGTCATTCTAAGAAAAATATGACATGATATATTTTCGCGCCCGTAGCTCAACTGGATAGAGTATCAGTCTTCGGAACTGAGGGTTGCAGGTTCAAGTCCTGCCGGGCGCATATATATGACAAAAATCTTTTTCTTAAAGAAAGAGCAAATTAAGTACCTTATTGGAAAAGCCAATGGTTATTGCTATGCCACTGATGAAATAATGGTCAAAGGGAAAAAAGTGAGCTATATGTACCGGGAGAAACCTAGCAGGCATGATGACAGTGGCTGGGTTTTTACGGCGGGGACAGAAAGCCCTGAATATATGGATAATTCGGAAAATACAGGCATATATGCATTAAACACTCTCGCTAATTATGACCCCGAAATTATCCCCTTTTTAGACAGCCCTTTTGGTTCGGCTTTTGAGAGAGAAAAAGGTACCGGAAAATTCAAAAAAGTACCTTTAATTACAAGCTGATTTTGTGAAAAAAACCTGTTTCTGCTATCCTGTTCCCTGTTGTGGGTCGGTAGATTGTATGTTGTCAGTTAGCTAGCAATGCGGGTATGGTTTAATGGCAGGACAGCTCCTTGCCAAGGAGCAGGCGAGAGTTCGATTCTCTCTACCCGCACCATCTTACGACTGAGCGAGAACATTCTTTT
Source organism: uncultured Candidatus Saccharibacteria bacterium (assembly GCA_964358195.1). GTDB lineage: Bacteria > Patescibacteriota > Minisyncoccia > Phycocordibacterales > UBA10002 > UBA10002. Next base: position 4,068 of record CAYHOU010000002.1, read on the forward strand.
TGAATGGGTTGAATTGGGCTTGCGAACGCGACGGCGGAGCACTTGAGAAGTTTTTCAGCAGAAAAACTTCGTACCCATTCGAAGAGTGTTTGAGCGACACCTGTGGATAAGACAGTGGATATGTGTATAAAGGACATATTCACGGTTCACATGAAATGTGAAAAAAAGGCTATAAATATAGCTTTTTCTAAAAAGACAGCCTGTTTGAAGTCTTTTACTGTTTCACATGAAACATCTTTGATTTAAAGACAATAAAATGGACAAGTCAATACTTTTACAGGTAGGAGTTAAGATTTTTCTGAAGAATGAATCCGGCAACTATTTGCTGTTAAAAAGGTCACCTGTCCGTTATCCAAACATAAAAAATTTCTGGGACATTCCGGGGGGAAGAATATTCCCAGGAACACCGCTTTTGGAAAATATAAAAAGGGAAGTCTTTGAGGAAACAAAACTTTCGGTTATCGGTGAACTAAAATTAATCGGAGCGCAGGACATTATTCGACTGCCCGAGAAACACATCGTTCGCCTAACTTTTTCTGCGGCAACTTTCGGAGTGCCTGTCCTTAATGAAGAGCATCTTGAGTTCAAATGGGTGACGCTTGAGGAAATGAAAAACATTCAAGAGTTGGATGAATTTACACGTGAAATTTTGGAAAAGAATTTTCTTGCATAAAGACATTTGGCTGCTTAGCGCGGATAAATATTTTTTTCTTCTGTCATTCCTGTGACGGAGCAGTAGCGGAGTAGTCGTAGACTATCAGGAATCCATGTTTCTCCAAATAGTTTCATCTGAAACATAATAAAATGGGTCGCACTCAAAAGGTTGGTTCACTAGGTGAGGAACTGGTTGTAAAGTTTCTTATGAAACGAGGGTATACAATTCTCGACCGAAACTACCGGAAACCATGGGGAGAGTTAGACATCGTCGCGAAAGAAAAAAAGAAAATTCATTTTGTTGAAGTAAAAGCGATGTCACAAGAAATTGTTTCAGATGAAACCCCAACAGTAAAACCTCGCGGACTCGGTTTACTATGGGGCAAGCAAAACACAAAAGTTTCAGATGAAACACAGATGAGCGAAAGGAAGAGGGCTTTGGCGTATGTGCGGTCTAAGATAAAGAAAGATCGCTTCAGAGCGGAGGATAATGTGAATGTCGGGAAAATGAAGCGTTTAAGCCGTATAATACAGACCTATTTGAGTGCGCAACATGTTTCATCTGAAACAAATTGGCAGTTTGATGTTGCGACGGTTTATATAGACGGGGATAAGAAGAAGGCAAAAATAAATTTCATGGAAGACCTCATCCTATAAATGCATAAAGGACATACCATATTTGATATGTCCTTTATGAATGTCCTTTATCCAGCACTAACGAATATTGGTGTTGGATTTAGAAAATTGTTTCGCCGTATGTTAGTATCGGTGAACAAACGGGGAGTAGTATAGTGGTCGTATACACGCTTTGGGAGCGTGAGGCCCGAGTCCGATTCTCGGCTCCCCGAATCTTTCTGTCATTCCCGCGACGGAGTAGCAGCGGAGTAAGCCTGTAGTCGTAGACTATCGTAGACTAAAGCAGGAATCCAGAGTAACGATTTTATGCGTATGAAAGAATTTCGAGGTGTCATCATTGAAGAATCGTTGCGCGATAAAACAGTTTTGCGCTCCGTAAAAATAGTTTCTACAAGAATTGAAAGGGTTACTTTACGGCATCACACTCCGAGTCTGAAGCAGTGGACACTACACAATGTTGAAATTGATGAAAAACGGGCTTCAGAGGTTGCACGAAAACTCGGAGAGAGTTTGGAGGACAAGTGGTATGCAGATTTTGACAACGAGCGAGAGCATTACATTGTCTTCCCGCATAGGATTTTTAAGATTGATATGAGAGAGCAATGGCAGTATGACGAGGCGAGAGATTATGGTATTTCATTGGGTATCCCCAAGCATCAAGTCGACTTTCACCCAAAAGTACGTAAATGGGAGCGGTAACATGAAAATAATCGTTAATAACCTGGCCGTGGAGTACGACGAACAGGGAAGCGGACCCGTGATATTGCTTCTGCACGGTTGGAAGGATGATTTGCATACCTTTGATGCACTCATACCTCTGCTTTCCGGTAGTGCTCGGGTAGTTCGGCTTGATTTTCCTGGATTTGGAGGAAGTCAGCTTCCAAGCGAAGCGTGGGGGGTGGGGGAGTACGCCCGTTTTGTGGAGGATTTTTGCCAAAAACTCCGAATCACACCTGAAATACTGGTCGGGCACTCGTTTGGCGGGCGAATCGCGCTGAAAGGTATCGCAGAAGGGCTTTTTCACCCGCGCAAACTCGTTCTTATAGGCTCCGCCGGTCTTGCAAAGCACAGGACAATGCGCGCTCTGGCGTTCAACGCGCTTGCCAAAGCTGGAAAAGTCGTCCTTTCCTTCTTCCCCACTTCCATTCAAGAGTCTTTCTGTCGCAAGTTGTATCAAAAGGCGGGAAGCAAGGATTACCTCACCGCCGGAGCGCTCAAAGAGACATTTTTGAAGGTGACTCAAGAGGATTTAAGCGAAACCGCGCGGGCAATTAAGGTTCCAACACTCCTTGTTTGGGGTGAAGATGACACTGAAACCCCCCTTTCGGACGGAAAGCGCCTGCACGGACTCATTTCCGGCTCCCGTTTGGAAGTTATAGAAGGTGCAGGCCACTTCGTGCATCAAGAGAGGCCAGAGGAAATAGCGAAGATGATAAAAAGATTTGTAAGCTAGGCTGTCATCCTCGCGGATGCGGGGACCCAGAGTTTTCCGGATTCCAATTTCCATTGGAATGACACATCTAAATTCTAAATGAACACTACCCTCAAAAACTTCATTTCACGTTACCATCCCCGGTATCTTCGCTCGCTTGTCTATATGGCACAGCAGAGCGAGTATCACCCACGTGAATTTTTGAGGTGGCTGTGGCGCACAAGTGATTTTATGCGTGTTGAACAGCGCAAAACACTGGTGAAGACGCCAAAGGCGCTACTTTTTCTCGCGGTCCTCTGTGGCAGTGCGATTCTTTGGCTCGCGTTTACTTTCTGGGTGCTCTTGGTGGGGGCCGTCTGGTGGAAATACATCGTCTTTCTCGGTATGTTTCTTGCGATGCCTTTTGTTATCGCGTACGGAGTGGTGGGCGTTATTTTTATACTTGCCCTGCTCCAATGGCCGGTAGAATACCTGCTTGTTAACTATGCCAAACGGAAACTTCAGGCGCATTCTGCCCTGAAAGTCGCGGTCGCAGGAAGTTTTGGTAAGACCACGATGCGTGAAATCCTTAAGGCCGTCCTTGCCTCCGCTAAGAAAGTAGCCGCTCCTCCCGGAAGTTACAACACTCCTCTAGGTATTGCGAAGTTTGTACGGGGCCTAAAAGGAGACGAGGAGGTACTTATTTTTGAGATGGGAGAGTACTATCCCGGAGACATACGAAAACTTTGCAACTTCGTTCATCCTGACATCGGTATCATCACTGGCGTCAATGAGGCACACTTAGAGAAGTTCAAAGACATTGAAAAGACTCGCGCGACAATTTTTGAATTGGCGGACTACCTCGGTAACAAACCTTTGTACATAAACGGAGAAAGTGAATTAGCAGGGCGGGGGTTATCTCCCCTAGCAAGGGGAGTCCCGCCGTCTTCGGCGGGGAGGGGTGTCATTCCCCCTAATAAAGGGGGTGCCGAGTCTGCGAGGCGGGGGTTGTTACTCTACACTCGTTCCGGAGCTGGAGAATGGCAGGTTGAGCGGGCGCAGACAGGCCTCAAAGGTACTTCGTTCACACTTGGGAACGGCACGGACACCATCTCGGTCCGTTCCAAACTCCTCGGCCTCCACAATATAGGCCCCCTCTGTGTCGCCGCGCATATTGCAACGCGGCTCGGTCTCACGCCGAAGCAGATTGAAGAGGGGATTGATGCCACGAAGCCGTTTGAACACCGCCTCAAACCTCACACAGATGCGCAAGGAGTCACGACACTTGATGACAGCTACAACGGCAATCCTGATGGAGTGCGCGCGGTGATTGAGTTTCTTGCTTCTCTCAAAGGCAGTAGGCGATGGTACGTTACGCCGGGGCTCGTGGAAATGGGTCCTAAGAAAGAGGAAATACATAAAGAAATCGGACGGCATCTCGCAAGAGCCGGCATTGAGAAGGTAGTTCTTATCCGCACTTCCGTCACGCCATTCATTGACGCGGGGTTACAAGAGGAGAAGTCCCGCCTACGCCAAGGCTTCGGCGGGCAAGCCGGTGGGGAAGTGCTATGGTTTGAAAAAGCGCTTGAGGCTTTCGCCGCGCTTCCGAACCTGACCGTGAAGGGCGACATGGTGCTCCTGCAGAACGACTGGCCGGATCAGTATGCGTAAAATTCTTTTCAGGGGTATAATTATCGTACTATGGATACCGAGGCTAAAAAGAGTGAATCTGGGAGAGTAGTATCTAAATCAAGTAATGATGGTACTTACCGTGCCCCTCTTAATGAACGAGACTGGGATCGTTTGAGAGAACTTGTTCGTGAGAATCGGGAGATTAACGAGCGCCACGCCGAAAAATGACGGTTCTTGTGAATGGTAAAGAAATCCAATCACTAGAGGGGTATATCTTCTGTGACACCGACTTTCTAGGAATGCTCTCTAATGATGAAGAATTACTCAAAATAGTCCGTGAGCTTTTTCCGCTTAAATATTTGGTGATTGATCCAATAACTAAACTTGAATTTCTACGAGATGTCTTTCTCCCAAAGCAACAAGAGATTCTGGAACAATTTCTAGAAAAACTCTTTATTGTTGCAGAAAACAATCAAGAAATCTTTAAAAGGACCCTAGAAACTGGACTTCTTCTTTCTCGTATATATGCGCATAACGGTCGCCCCAAAATAGGTTTGCTGGATATCCTACTTGCTGCCAGGATTATGCTCTCTCCCCACTCTACTTTCTTGGTAACTGGAAACGCCAAAGATTTTCCCTCTTTCATCTTTGAAACAACTACTGTTATAAACTATGAGCAAAAGGATGGAGTAATACGGGCGATACCAATTTTGAGATTTTCCAAAAGCAGATACGCAGAGGTCTTAAAAAGTTATCACAAAGTAAGCAAAAAGGCTTAATTTAATGAACAGAACCATCGCAGTTATTTTCGGCGGGAAAAGCGCGGAGCATGATGTGTCCATCATCACAGCGCATATTCCGATTATAGATTCACTCCGTGCGAGTGGTAATTTTGATATTTGGCCTGTCTATATCACAAAGGCAGGGGATTGGTACGCGGATAAAGCTATGAACGACCTCGCATTTTTCAAACAGCCGGATTACGAGGCAATTTTGAAGAAGCAAAAGAAAGTACAGTTATCGTTTGATAACGGGTTAACGCTCATCTGGCCCGGCCTCCGCGACAAAAAAGTAAAGATAGATGTCGTGTTTCCCTCTATGCACGGTACCTACGGCGAGGACGGCTCTCTTATGGGGCTTCTGCGAATGGCGAATGTGCCGTTTGTCGGATGCGATATGGCATCTTCGGCTGTCGCGATGGACAAAGCATTCACCAAGCAGGTGTTGGAACATGAAGATGTACCGGTCGTGCCGTTTGTGTGGTTCACGAAATCCGATTATGAGCGAAACAGGCAGTCTTTCTTAGAAAAAATTGCGAAACTGAAATACCCACTGTTTGTAAAACCCGTACATCTCGGCTCCAGTATCGGGATGACCAAGGTGACGGGTAAGTCCCGTCATCCCGCCACCCCCCTCTGTCATTCCCGCGAAAGCGGGAATCCAGAAAGTAAAAGCAATATCCTAGATTCCCGCTTTCGCGGGAATGACACCACCGAACTCGAAAACGCAATTGAAGTCGCGCTTCACTATGACGACAAAGTCCTTGTGGAAGAAGGCGTGGAAAATCTGACTGAAGTAACGCTCCCGATTATCGGCAACGACAAATTGGAGTTCGCTCACATTGAAAAACCTCTCAACAAAAGCGAGTTTTTTGATTTTAATGACAAATACCTCTCTGGCGGAAAGCAGGGAAGCGGGATGCACACCCAGTACAGCGAAATACCGGCAAACATCAGCTCCGACCTTGCAAAAGAAGTTTTGCGACTCGGTGAAAAAACCTATAAGACGCTCGGTTGCACCGGTATCGCCCGCGTGGACTTTCTCATAGACAACGATACGCAAAAAGTATTCGTGAACGAAGTGAACACGCTCCCCGGCAGTTTATACATTCATAACTGGAAGAAAAAAGGAGTTTCTGGCGTAGAACTTGTCACGAAGCTCATTCGCCTCGCCGAAGAGCGTTTCGCCGAAACGCAAAAACTCACCCACACGTTCTCATCAGACGTTCTCTCCAAAGTAGGTGGACCTAAAGTGCAATAGTGGGACTTATTTCTCCCTATCTCCCCTAATAAGGGGAGCACACGAGTCTTCGAGTGGAGGGGTGTTCAAAAGGGACACCTCTTTTTTAGTGAATACAGTCCGTTTTCTGCCTCCATTCACTAAATATTGACATTTTTTAGTGAATCTCAATCTGTTCTCACACCAACTCCACTCTTTTTCCATATACGAATGCGATGCGCTGGAGCGTATCCAGCGAGAAGCTATGCTCGCCACTCTCAAGGCGCGCGATGACCGACTGGGGCATCTTCGCCCGCTTCGCCACGTCCTTTTGCGTCAGTTTCTTTTTAATCCGTAATTCGCGTATCTGCCGCACCAAATTCAGCCGTGCCCCCTCTTCTTTATATGCCTTTTGATATTCCTTTGACTGGTCTTTTAATTTTCCGAATACTTCTTCGTGTGTATGAAAGATGAGGCCTTTCTTTCTTAATTCCGCCAGATGTTTCTTAAAGTCGCTCATATTTTTGTGATTAGTTTATAAATGCGCTCGGCATATTCTATTTCCTGTTTGGGAGTTTTTGCGCTCTTTTTCCTGAAGGCCCGGACGAAATATATCGTATGTTCGTGGACGAAAAACAGGATTCGGTACTCTTTTACAATCAATTCTCTTATCGGCCCTCGAAGCGTTTTAGTCCTTGGCGAGTACAAATCTCCAGCTTGCATCACCCTGACGTTCTTCTCTACTTTTGAACGGTTTTTCGGCGGCAGTTCACGAAGAAAATTGGTTACTGAATTATGATAAGCTGTTTTATATCGGTTTTCCATCCACCCATTGTACCGCATCCCGCCTCTTCTAAACCAAGTATAGCAAAATCGCTATATCGCTGTCAACTGCAATTTAAGCAAATAAAAAGGCGATCATCGCTGATCGCCTATAAACAATTATTACCTGAAAAACGCGGAGTAGTCGCTAAACTCAAGTTCAGTCCATTTCTGACTGTACTCCGTCTCACGTTTGTCAAACAGGATGGTCGCCGCTTCTCTGCCTTCAATGTATATCGCGCACACGACATGTTGCAGTGGACTCGCGCCTTGTTGGTAGAAAATGGTGATGCAAGCGATGCGGCCGGGAACCTCGCGATCAGGAACCTCTTTTCCCAAAACATCTGTTCCCCATCGAGGTAGAAGATTTCGCTTTTCCGGGAACAACGTCTCCGGCCTCTCCCAGCTAAACCATTCCAGTGCTTTCTCTGCAGGTCGCGGTACGATGCAGTAAAACTTACCGCCTATCATTTCCTTATCATTTTCGGCCCCAAACATCAGTACCCGCTCGTCTGTTGTCCAGACCCTAAGTTCTTCACTCACCCACAATTGCGGCTCTCCTGCGCGAATACACGCTGCTATATATTCATTGAGACTATAGGTGCCGTCCGCCGCAATGGTGACTCCGACACGTTCAAGCTCACGTTTCTCCAGATCACACATACAGGCCTTTCTTTTTGAGGGTTAAGAATTTTCCGCTGTGAATCATATGTTAAAGATTGCGAGTGGCAAACAGGACTCGCGAGTGGTAGTTGCCACCTTTACAAATCTACGGCCTTATGTATAATCACTTCGTCATTCCACTGAAAAGTGGAATCCAGAGAATTACGACTGGATTCCCGCCTTCGCGGGAATGACAGAAAAACATGGACCACCAGGAATTATTACAGTCGTTAGGGCTTTCTAAGAATGAGGCGAAGATTTACGAAACCCTGCTTCGGCAGGGCGAGGTTGGCGTGGGTGTCATTTCCGAAAAATCCGGCGTGCATCGCCGGAATGTGTACGATTCTCTGAATCGCCTTATGGAAAAAGGACTCGTGTTTGAAATAGTGGGGTCGGTGGAAAATAAATATCAGGCTTGCGAGCCGAAAAAGCTTACCGAAATCGTTGTTGAAAAGCTCGAAGCGGTGGACAAGGCGCTGCCGGAACTGGAGAAATTGCACTTTAGCACGCCTTCAACCTATCGCGTGCATACTTATCGCGGTAAAGAGGGTTGGAAGCAGTACATGCGAGACATTATCAAGACCGGTGAGCCGTTCTTCTCTATCGCCGCGCAGGGAGCATGGCTTGATGAGCGGGTAAAGTCATTCATTCCGGCATTTTTGCAACAGCTGAAGACAAAAAAGATACCGATGCTCCACCTCTTTGACTACGAAGTGAAAGAAAACAATCATCCGATACTGAAGGAAGTGGGGAAAAACTACAAATTCCTTCCGAAAAAGTATGCAACCACATCCGGTATCGATATCTTCGGCGACCATGTGAACATCATGCATCACCAGTACCTTGGCAAGGTCGGAACGGATGACGAAATCACCTTTACCGTCATTGTGAATAAAAATCTCGCCAATTCTTTCCGCACATGGTTCCAGTACATGTGGGATATGTGTCCGGAGGCGTGAGTATCTTTTTGACAGTAACACATCCATCGTATATACTATAGATATAAATGTAATTCGTGTGCGCTATTCGTTAAGCGTATCTACTATGAAGACAATGATAAATATAAAGGCGGATAGGGATGTGAAGATTAAAGCACAGAAGGTGGCGAAAAAACTCGGCATGCCACTCTCCACAGTTATCAACGCATACCTGCGGGATTTTGTGCGCACGGAAACAGTGCATTTCTCGCTTCGGGACACCTTGCCGCTCGGCAAACCCGAAGGGGTGCTGAAACCGGCCGTGAAGCGCAGGTTGGACCGGATTCATAAAGAAATACTTGCAGGTAAAGGGCTTTCTCCCGCGTTCGATAATGCCGAAGACGCTATCCAGTACCTCCATTCGTATGCGGATAGAGTTTAAGAGGCAATTCCTAAAGCGGTACGCTAAAGCACCTTCTCCGATTCGGGTTAAGTGCGATGAACGTATCCGACTATTTGCCGGTGAGCCTAATCATCCAGTGCTTAACAATCATTCGCTCGGGGGCGACCGGCTCGGTCAATGGAGCATTAATATCACGGGGAATTGGCGGGCACTCTATGAGTTTATAAATACTAATCAGTCTATGATACGAATCTACGAATACCTACGAATGGGAACACCCTGCGCTCCTCCGCAGGGTTATTCGGTGCGGCCCCCCAGGGTAAACGCCCTGCGGTGTCGCTCCCGTCTTTACAGAGGGAAACACTATTGTTTTTGTTGAAATAGGCACACATCCCTACTTATATGGGTAAGAACAACATTCCAACATTCTCAAGAATGTTGGAATGTTGTTAAGATAGACGATATGGACCAGAGAACGGCGATACGACAATTGAAGGAATTGGAACGGCTGGGAGGCGTGAAAAAGATGCGGCTTGCGGCGGAAGGGTGGAGGGAAGAGTGGCAGACGCTTATTGCAATCCTTATGTCCGCGCGGACGCGCGATGAAGTGACGGTGATTGTCGCGGAAAATTTATTTTCGGAATACAAAACGCTTGAGGAACTGCGGAAGGCGAACTCTCGGGACATTTCGCGCATTATCGGACCGGTCAATTTTTTTCAAAATAAAACCAAATACGTACTTGCAATCGCGGAAGTATTGTTGAGGGAACACAACGGAAAACCTCCACACGAACTTGAAAAGTTGATTCTGCTTCCGGGTGTGGGGCGCAAGACTGCGAATGTATTTCTCGCGGAGTACGGCGCCGATGCTATCGGCGTGGATACGCACGTCGCCTACATCTCGCAAAAACTCGGGTGGACGAAGCACACCGACCCCGACAAGATTGAACAGGATTTACTCGCGCTTTTTCCCCGAACGTATTGGCGAAAGCTTAACTCAACCTTGGTCCGTTTCGGGAAGACGTACATGAGCCGCACAATAAAAGACGAGCTTCTTGAAAAAATCAAACAGCTCTAAGCCGCCGTTTGTCGCGGCTACACTTTACTAGGGTAAAGTGCAGCCAAATGCGACGAAGAGAAAAAAAGTTGCTTTTTCCCGAGAAAGATGCTACGATATGTTTTTGGAGCCTCCTGCCACCCACCGATAGAAAATCACGGGATTTTCTATTTCGGCTAGCGAGTGTTCTCGCGTCCGCCCTTAGGCGGACATGAGACGCGAGCGAAGACGAAATATAGCGCGCCTCGTGCGCTCTATAAGGGAGAGTGGTCGTGTCGACACCTCATCCTTCCTTGTAATTATCAGCCTAGCGAAACCGCTATGGCACTTTTACACGCGCTCGGACTAGGAGTCGCCATCATTGTCCTCCGGATTTTGGCACCGGAGATGTGGAGTGCGCTGGAGCAACTGACCCTGTCAGTACTCTCGGTCGCTGGCGAGCTTGTTCAACATCTGCAAGCTGCTGTTGCGGCGATTCCACTCCATATCGCACTTTAGAAGCAGGCCTTCCGATTACTATCGGAAGGCCTTGTGTTTGCGAAGCGAACATGAAACGCTAGTATAACCACATGAAACTGACCCATTCACGCATTACCAAATTTCAAAAAACCATTCTTTCTTTTTCCGCAAAAGAGGGAAGAACATTTTCATGGAGGAGTACCCGCGACCCGTACGCGATTTTGGTGTCCGAAATAATGCTCCAGCAGACGCAGGTGGGCAGAGTTGTCCCGAAATATATGGAGTGGATGAAAAAGTTTCCGAATCCCGAATCGCTTGCGACTGCAAAAATCGGGGAAGTACTAAGATTATGGCAAGGTCTTGGCTACAATCGGCGCGCGCTCAATCTGAAGCGCACGGCTGAAATGATTGTGAAAGAGTACAATGGAGTATTTCCTAAAACGGTTAAGGACATAGATGTACTCCCCGGTGTCGGGCCGTACACGGCAGGCGCTGTCGGTGCATTCGCGTTCGGTATACCGTCCGCGTTTATTGAGACGAATATCAGGACGGTGTATCTGCATTTCTTTTTCAAGAAAAAGAAAAAAGTGAGAGATGAGGAGATTTTGAAGTTGGTGGAACAGACGTTGCCGAAACACCCCCTCGCCTCGAAGACTCGGCTCTCCCCCTCTAAAGAGGGGGAGAGGATAGGAGTGCGAGAGTGGTACAGCGCACTGATGGATTATGGAGCGATGTTAAAGAAGACAGAAGGGAATATGAATGTGCGAAGCGCACACTATATGAAACAAGCAATCTTCGAAGGTTCGCGTAGGCAGGTGCGCGGAGCGATCCTTAGATTGGCATCGAAAAAAGGAGCAGTAAAAGTGGATGACTTTAGGCAGTATGTTTCCGCTCATTCGGTAATGGACATCATTTCCGAATTGGCGAAAGAAGGTTTCTTGAAAAAAGAAGGAAAAACGTTTAGGCTGGCATAACCCTCTGTCATTCCCGTTGAAACGGGAATCCAGAGATCCTAGATTCCCGCCTACGCGGGAATGACACACTAAATGAGTTTCACCCCGTAGTAGATTTGCGAATCGCGAAAGGTGAAATACACTTTACTTGACCATGAAGAAAGAGTCGAAATCTTGGAAGCGCGATTTTGGTAGTAAAACCCCGCGTAGACAATTCGCAAATTCACTACGGGGTTTCACTCGTACAAAAGAAGACTTCACTTGCGACCACTGCGGTACTCGTGTAACTGGTAATGGCTATACGAATCACTGCCCAAAGTGCCTCTGGAGCGAGCATGTGGACGAAAACCCCGGGGACCGTGCTTCCCTCTGCGGGGGAGCGATGGAACCGCAGAGTGTCAATGTGTTGTCAGGCGTCTACCGAATTGTGCACAAATGTGCGCAATGCGGTTTCATCCGCGCGCAGGATGCGGCGAGAGAAGACGATATAGAGCGCCTCATCGCGCTCTCAACTTTCCCCTCCCCGACGCACTAACGGTCATTTTCCGGCTAACTCATCTTCAAGTATTTTTTTAAGCGCAGGCGCGACTTTTTCGTCAAAACTGTCCGCGCTCGCGCGGATATCTTCCGCCGCGAAGAGAGAGGCGAAACTGTCTCCCGTATGTCTTTTGAAACTGTCGTTAAGATGCGACATGGTGAGAGCGTTCAGGTTGCGCTCCCCGGTCGTGTGTCCCGTTGTCGCGGTAACGATAAGGCCGATAAGTTCGCCGTCTGTGTTTACCACGGCTCCGCCACTTGAACCCTGTTGGGCGACCACGGAACCGCCTACCGAGAAAATATCGGCCGTATTCTCGTCAAAACTGTACACACTGCCCGTACGCACCACCGCCGAACTCGCATAAAGGTCTTTTTGGATATTAATACCACCAAGAAGTCCTGCGGGATATGCTGCCACAAGCACGTCCATTGGTTTTCGTAGCACGGAGTCATCCATATTTATTCGCGCGTACGGAAACGTTTCCGGCAGAGATATACTTGCCGATGTCGTACCGGTTACAAGAAGGAGGGCGAAGTCGTTTTCACCCGTGCCAGTCGGTTCGGAGAGATTGATTTTCTTCGCGTTTGCCGCGACCCACATTGGAGAAATGTACAAAAGACGCGCTTTGTAGCGATTGCGTGCCGGCTCTCCGGTGCGAATGACGCACTCTAAGAAATCGGGAGTTAGATAATCTTTCAGTAGAAAATACTCCGCGACGTGAGCGTTGGTGAGAATGACTCCGCGCGGGTCAACGAAAATACCGCTCCCCGATATCGGATTAAAGGAGCCGCCGCGCTTTGACGTACAGAGGACGTTTACCAACGCTTCGCGGGTTTTTTGATTCAGTTCGTCAAACGAGAATTTGGGAACCGAGGGAGGTTCTGGAACCGGAACCGGTATCGCGGTTGTTTTTGGCACCAAGGGGAGTGGGACGGTTTTAGCAACTGGCGGAGGAAGTATTTTTTGCAAAGGAATTTTTTCGGCTTCTTTTTCAACGATTGATGCTGGCAGTGCTTCTGGCGCTTCGGGTTCAGCCACTACTACCGTTGAAGGCGCAAGAGTCTTCTCCGTCACGGTCGTGATCGGCACCGTTGGTATTTCACGCGAGGGTGTTAGCGTCGCCATCGCGAAAAGTAAGGCGATGCCTCCGAGCGCGTAGATAAGTAGTCGGGCAAAAAACAGCATAGGATTGGATTATACTAAACCTACTTGCGGATGACGAACATACGATACTTATACACATATACAAAGTGAACCTCTGTCTCTAGTTTGTTATAATGGTTAGATGAAATCCGCGACAATTCGAGGAAAAGCATTTTCTTTACGAAAGCAAGGATACTCATACAACGTCATTGCCGAGCGAACAGGAATATCCAAAGGAACACTTAGTGATTGGTTGTCGGAAATTCCGTTTACTCCGAACGATGAGGTAAAGGAAAGAATAGGACGCGCCCGCACCGCATCGATAGTTGCGCAGCGAAAGCGAAAATTGAAATCGTTAGAGTTGGCTGAGGTCGTAGCGAGGAAAGACATCGGAAAAATCAGTAAAAGAGATTTGCTAATGTTGGGGCTTGGCGTGTATATTGGTGAGGGTTCAAAGACGGGAGGAATCACCAGAATCGTAAATTCAGACCCGTTGATTATACGATTGACGCTTAGGTGGTTTCGAGAAATCTTCGGTGTAACAGTCAGGAATTTCAAAGTCCGGATTCATTTGTATCCCGACAATGATATCCAAGGGACACTCGCGCACTGGTCAAAAGAACTGAGTATCCCAATGGAGCAGTTTCAAACACCGCACGTTGATACGCGAACCGGAAAGAAAGCATTCAAACGCGGTAAATTGCCTTACGGCACGGCTCATGTTACGGTTCAGGGCTTGGGGAAACCCGAGCACGGCGTTTTCTTACAAAGGAGAATTAACGCGTGGATTGAAAAAGTCATGAAATAATGCGGGATTGGTTTAATGGTAGAACGCGAACCTTCCAAGTTCGTCGTGCCGGTTCGATTCCGGCATCCCGCACCA
>CAYHOU010000003.1:0-16563 GCA_964358195.1 uncultured Candidatus Saccharibacteria bacterium
GGAGACGTTGAAAAAATCGGTGAAATCATCGCGGAATGCAAGCGGATGGGAATCCCTGTGCTTCCGCCATCCATCAACGAAAGTTTCAGCCAGTTTACGGTGGTGAAGTCTTCCTCTCTGTCATCCCAGCGAAAGCTGGGATCCAGTGAAGAAGAACTGGATTCCCGCCTACGCGGGAATGACAATCACGAATCGGACCGCATCCGCTTCGGGCTCATGACCATCAAAAACTTCGGCGAGGGCATTTCGCACGCGATTATCGCCGAGCGGAAAGAGCGCGGAGCGTTCAAGTCTCTTTCGGATTTCTTGGAACGAGTGAAGGACCGGAATTTAAACAAAAAATCCCTTGAGGCGCTTATCAAAGCCGGCGCGCTGGACGAGTTCGGAGAGCGCGGACAAATGCTTGCGAACATTGAGCTTCTGCTTGAACAAAGCAAACAGAGTACAAATCAAGCCGCGAATCAGGATTCTCTGTTCGGAGGACTAGGAAGCGCGGTCTCGATGCCGGCACTGAAACTTTTGGACGCGCCCTCCGCCACGATGGAGGAAAGGCTCGCGTGGGAAAAGGAACTTCTCGGACTTTATATTTCCGGACATCCGCTGGACAAATTCAAAGATATCTTAGAGAAACGCGAACTCACGATTAAACGCCTTAAGGAAGAATTCAAGGAAGGTATGACGGTGGTCATCGGCGGGATTGTAGAGGAAATGAAGCCGATTATCACGAAAAAAAACGATATGATGGCGTTCCTCCGTGTCGCCGACCTTACGTCTTCACTTGAAGTAGTCGTGTTTCCCAAAGTGTACGAGGAGTTCAAGAAACTGCTTTCCGCCGAATCCTGCATCGCCGTCAAAGGTCGCTACTCTCTCCGCAACGGCACGCCCTCCCTCATTGCGGAAAAAGTAAAGGGGTTGAAATAGAAATAACGCGGGGGTATACTGGTACTTCTCGGAGTTAGTGTGGCCACCAACCACATATACCTATACGGCTAGCGAGAAAATGAGTGCTCCGGCCACGTGTTGGAGAAGCTCGGTGGAACCACGATTCGCATAAAGCGAACCGCCCGAGCAAGCACACGAGAAATTAGTCGTGTACTTGCTCGGGTGTTTTAGTTAAAAATAACATAAATTTTCTATGATTATGATGAATCCCGGCTTTGAAAGCCCTCAGAGTATAGAAGAAAAGGTGAAAAAGTTAGCTGATAGAATAGCGAACTTTTTGACTCAAGACGAGTTAGGTAGTTCTTGTGAAGAAAAAATCGCCCAAGAACTTGTAATACTTCTTAAGAATGCTCCAAAAAAGGAACAGGAACGATTACTCGAATTTTATGCCGTTGAAGCAATTAAAAGCTATGGTAATGGACTTCCCTCTGTGGCGGAAGATGTGCGAACCGCAGTGAATATAGCTCGACGCTTGCTGGAAAATACCAATAGCAACTAATTAGAATAGTCTATATCGTAATAACTAAAGATATCCCTATGCCGAACAATATTGACCATATTCGCCACTCGCTCGCCCACCTGCTTGCGGCGGCGGCGTTGGAGTTGTACCCCGATACGAAGCTCACGCTTGGACCGGCGATTGATACGGGATTTTATTACGACTTTGACTTCAGCGAAGAAAACACCCCCTTTAATCCCCCCTCTAAAGAGAGTGGGAGGAAGAAGGTGAGCGAAACTGACCTCCCGAAAATCGAACAAAAAATGCGGGAGATTTTGAAGACGTGGAAGACGTTTGAAGGACAGGAAGTGAGCGCGGCGGAAGCGAGAAAGAAGTTCGTGGATAATCCGTACAAACTTGAACTTATTGACGGGATTGAAGAGAAAGGTGAAAAAATCACACTCTACACATCGGGTACCTTTACCGACCTCTGTCGTGGAGGCCATACCGATGACGCGAGAGAAATGCGAAATGCGGGCTGGAAACTGGACCGTATCGCGGGAGCGTACTGGCGAGGGGACGAAAAAAATAAAATGCTTACCCGTATCTATGGGCTTGCGTTTGAAGCGAAAGAAGAGCTTGAGGAGTACGAAAAAATGCGTGTGGAAGCCGAAAAGCGTGACCACCGAAAACTCGGCAAGGAATTACAGATTTTTACATTTGATGACGAAGTTGGGCCGGGACTTCCCCTCTGGCTTCCGAACGGAACAATCATCATTGACGAGATAGAAAAACTGGCAAAGGAACAAGAAACCAAGCGCGGTTACCAGCGTGTGCGCTCGCCGCATATCGCTAACGAAGCGCTCTATCTCCGAAGTGGACATCTCCCCTACTACAAAGAAAGCATGTACCCGCCGATGGAGGGCGAGGGTACGAATTACTATCTCAAAGCGATGAACTGCCCGCACCATCACAAAATCTTTGTGGCGGTACCCAAGAGCTACCGTGATATGCCCGTACGGTATACTGAATACGGCACGTGTTATCGCCACGAAAAATCAGGGGAGCTTTTCGGGCTCATGCGCGTGCGCTCGATGCAGATGAACGATGCACATATTTACTGCACCGAGGAGCAGTTTTTCGACGAGTTCAAAGCGGTTATCGAACTCTATCTTGAATACTTCAAGATATTTGGCATAGAAAAATATGTGATGCGCCTGTCCAAACATACAAAGGAAAAACTGGGGCAGAAATACATAAATGAACCGGGGCTCTGGATTAAGACCGAGGATATGGTCCGAAAGACTCTTGTTGACCTCAAAGTACCCTTTGCTGAAGCGGAAGATGAGGCGGCTTTCTATGGACCGAAAATAGATGTGCAGGTCTGGAGCGCCATCGGACGCGAGTTCACGCTTGCAACCAATCAAGTTGATTTTGCGGTACCAGCTCGGTTCAACCTCACCTATGCGGACAGGGACGGGACCGCAAAAACGCCTCTTTGCATTCATCGCGCCCCACTCTCCACACACGAACGCTTGATAGGATTCCTCATTGAACACTACGCGGGCGCGTTCCCGCTATGGCTCTCGCCGGTGCAGGTGAAAATTTTGCCGGTTGGAGAGAAGTTTATGGAATACGCGAAAACAGTGCACGCTGAGCTCCAAGCCGCGGATATCCGCAGCGAATTGGATATCTCAAACGAAACACTGGGCAAAAAAGTCCGCGGAGCGAAAGTTGAGAAAGTGCCGTACTGGATTGTTGTCGGAGAAAAAGAAATGACCGCTAAGACGGTCACGCTTGAGAGCCGTGCGGGAAGTAAGAATACACTTTCAGTTGAGCAAACAGTGTCACAACTCCACACGGAGATTGAAACAAGAAAAGGACACGGAGCTTGATGCTTGGTGTCCTTTGGCTTTGTGAAAGAAAGTTGTCATAGCAACTCCTCCACCAGGATTTTTCCCTCCTTAATTGCCTGTTCGTTCGAACAACCTAACTCTTTCAAAAGAGCTTCGCGTTCTTTCTGACAATCTTCGTCACATCCGTCACGCGAATCGCGTGCCGAAAGTTCAATGTATCTGAGCAGTTTTCTTTCGCGCTCTTTCATAGTTACCTCATTTCTGAAGTTGCAACCTGCTGAATGTTAGTCTAAGGGCAAATCTCATATACGCTGTTCTGTTTCCAGCAAATCTTTTAACCCAAGAACCGTCCCGACCATGTCGAGAGAGTTCTCGGGCTAAAATATTTATACTGTCAATTGTGGCGTTATGAGTTCGTGTTCGCTTCGCATCAATCTCATACAACTCACCACTTTCTTTCGCCTTTTGTCCGGTTGCTGCTACTTGCAGAAACCGCGTAACATCCTCGGTGTATCGCGCACACTGTTCAAACATTCCTTGAAGCAACTCGGTAAGATCTGCATCATCATTACACAGACTCTCAAGTTGATTTGCGGAAATCTCAGGCACAAGCATTGTTTCGGTGCTTACCTCCCCACGCAACTTCTCAAAATCGTCTGAAAAATCAGGCTGTCTTTCGTGCATATCTAGGAAACACTATAATATATTATATCCATATCTGCAAGAATTCCATCTGTAACTCTCTACACCTCCTAGTGGAATGGCCATGTAAAGCGTCATTGCGAGGAATGAAGCGAAGCGAAATGACGAAGCAATCCATAAACATGCGGCTCTACCGATGGATTGCTTCCTGCCGCGCAAAGCCTCGCAGTCGCAATGACAGGTGTGGAGAGTTACCTCCCTCTCTTTTCTTTGTCTGTTTAAATATCCAAATTCGCCTTGGTGGCATTACTCTGGATAAATGACTTGCGTGACGGAACGTCCTCACCCATCAAGATATCAAAGACTTTATCCGCATCCTCCGCGTCCTGCACATTCACCTGCTTCAGCACGCGCTTTTCGGGGTCCATCGTCGTTTCCCAGAGCTCCTCGGGGTTCATTTCTCCGAGACCTTTATAGCGTTGGATTGACACAGTGCCGACTTTGCCTTGCTGTCGGTTCTTTCCCTTTGCCGGTGTTGCAACTTCGGCAGTCTCGGATGTTGAAGACTCCTCGTCAACATCGGCACTGGCTTCCTCAACCTCTTTCACTTCAATTCCCTCTTTTTTCAGGAACGCATCGCGTGTTTCATCGGTATAGAAATAATAAAACTCCTTGCCCCGCTTGATTTTGTACAGCGGCGGTTGGGCGATGTAAATAAATCCACCGTCAATGAGCTGTCTGAAATAGCGGAAAAAAAGCGTAAGAAGAAGCGTACGGATGTGCGCGCCGTCCACGTCGGCATCGGTCGCGATGATAACTTTATGATAACGGAGTTTGCTCACATCAAACCCTTCCGCGATACCGGTACCCAGCGCGATAACGAGCGCTTTGATTTCGGCGAATGCCAAAATCTTATCAAGTCGCGCACGCTCTACGTTCAAGACTTTTCCTCGGAGCGGTAAAATAGCTTGGGTTCGGCGATCGCGCCCTTGCTTGGCGCTATTGTGCACGAACACGCCTGATGCCAGCGCGAAATTGTGCGTTCCCGGGACCTCGATATCGTAGACATCGATTTTCTCTGAAAGCGGGATAACAGCTTTAATTCTGTGATTATATTTTGACACTGCTTCCTCCAAGCGGTTACGGTCGTTGTCAAAGAAGCGACTGGTAATAGTATCTAATCTGATTAAGCTTCTATCCTTTGTCTCCTTTCGAATCTCATTATATTTTTGCTCGTCGATAAGACCTGTTTCCTTCCAGATTTCATGGAGGGCCATGAGCGCTTTAGTAAGATGGGTGCGGTTGTAAGCCGTCTTGCGTTTTTCACGAAACGCAGGTGTCCATTGTTTTTTCGTTTCCTGACTTCTCCAGGTAAGAAGAACTCGGTTAGTCCATTCTTTTCTGGCAGCTTCACGCAGCCATTCTTTTCGCTCCGGATGCTTCTGAAAAGAATCTATGACTTTTTCCGATTGCTTCCTTCGATTTTCTGCGGACTCCCAGTATACTCTCTGATTTTTATTCAAACGCTGGTTGTTCATTGACTGGTATTCCTGATTTGAATGATAAAACTCGAGAAATCTTTCCGTCATGTATTTCTTATACGACTCATTTTCCCATTGCTTTTTGGCGTTTTTACTGAAGAAGTCTCGTTTTTCCAAACTTTTGACCTTGGCCTTCTCCCGAAAAAGCGTTGTGCGTTTTGCTTCAGCTGATTTTAGCTTTATTTCCGGCCGATGCAGCGTATGTTCCAAATGCGCGTAATGAATCGACATATGCTGTTCGTATGTCACCCTTTGAAGATTGGTCGGATTGTTATTAAGCTTATTGAAATCTATGTG
Source organism: uncultured Candidatus Saccharibacteria bacterium (assembly GCA_964358195.1). Taxonomy (GTDB): domain Bacteria; phylum Patescibacteriota; class Minisyncoccia; order Phycocordibacterales; family UBA10002; genus UBA10002. The sequence goes on from CAYHOU010000003.1 coordinate 5,718, forward strand.
ATGACGATGAATCCCCTCTGAAGAGTCGTACAAACGATGCTCCAGATTATAGATGTCTGCTGCAATATGAGTATAGACCCATCTTTTAAGCTTAGGATCAAAAATCATTTCGTATCCATCAAGAGTTCGCCGTCCTTCTTTCTCTGAAAGCTTCCGATATAAAGGGGCGAGGTGGTGTGTCTTATCTAGTTTCTGCCCTTGAATATACGTGCCATCTGTTAACCTAAACAGGTGATCGGAAGTACAGATAAGTTCTTCATCGTTGTCCAAAATAACTTTTATTACGTCTGCACTTCGTTTTGTTATTCGTGGATTTTTTATTGGAGCTAATCCGACATGTCCATCGTCACGCATCGTGTAACAAAAGTTCTGTTTTCCATGCTCGTCTTCCTCAACCAACTCCTTAAACGACAAACTCCTTCCATCCGCCAATGCTACTTTAGTGTTTCCATCCCAACAGCCTCCGGCCGAATCTCCCTCCACAATGAATACCTCGGCCTCTTCCGCGCTCTTGGTTTCGCAATCGGCAAGCTTGCCGGGAAGCGTCATACCTTCAAGCGCGCCTTTGCGCAGTACCGAATCTTTTGCCGCCTTCGCCGCCTTGCGCGCCTTCAGTGCCAAAATGACCTTGTTCACCATTGCCCGCGCGTCATCGGGATTTTCCTCAAGAAACGCGGCAAATGCTTCACCGAATACTGTAGCGACGGTTGACTGCGCTTCCATACTGCCAAGCTTCGCCTTGGTCTGGCCTTCAAATTGAACTTCACGGAGCTTTACCGAGATAACTGCGGTGAGTCCTTCAAGTACGTCTTCACCGGTAAAATTCTCCTCGCTTTCTCTGATATATTCGTTCTTCCGCGCGTAGCTATTGAGCGTTCTCGTCAGTGCTGTCTTGAAACCCGTAAGATGCGTTCCGCCTTCGGAATTGTAAATATTGTTCGCAAACGGCATGACGCGGGATGAAATGTCGTCCACATACTGGAGCGCAATTTCCGCTCCCTCAACGCCGTCGGTCTTCCGTTCTATGTAAAAAATATTCTTGTGTACCGCTTTAAAGTGCGCGTTGTAATGCTTCACGAGCGAGTAAAGCCCACCCTCAAAGCAGAATGTCTGCGAAGGAACATCAAGTCCGAGTTCGCGGAGATAGACAACGTCGGCAAGGTCAATATCCCCCTTAATCCCCCTTACCAAAGGGGGCTGCCTTGGGGGGTTGTTCTCGGGGGCTGCCTTGGGGGGTTGTTTTTCTCCAACAACCCTCCCCGCATCAGAATGCGGTACTCCCTTTATTAAGGGAGATCGGGCGTCAATGACACTGATGCGTACTCCTTTCACCAAATACGCCTGCTGGCGCATATGATTTACCACGCGGTCAAAGTTAAACTCAACGCCCTCTTTGAAAATTTCCCTATCGGGTTCAAAAGTGGTTATTGTGCAGTGTAAATCGGATTTACCGATTTTCTTGACCGCCGCTTTGCGCTTACCCTGCTTGTATTCCTGAATGTAAACCCCACCGTCGCGATGCACGACCACTTCCATGTAGATGGAGAGCGCGTTCACCACGCTCGCACCGACACCGTGCAGACCTCCGGAAACTTTATAGCCAGTTTCCACGCCACCGAATTTTCCTCCGGCGTGAAGCGTGGTCATAATCGTCTCAAGCGCGGACACTTTGGTCGCCTTGTGCATATCCACGGGAATACCTCGGCCGTTGTCCACGACGCGGACTCGGTTATTTGGCAGGAGCGCCACTTCAATATCGGTGCAGTATCCGCCCATCGCCTCATCGCGAGAGTTATCAAAAATCTCCGTAATGAGGTGGTGGAGGCCGTCGGGACCCGTCGTGCCGATATACATACCGGGACGCTTGCGCACCGGTTCAAGTCCTTCAAGTACCTGAATAGACGAGGCGTCATAGTGATGCCCGCTCCCGTTTTTGTCCCCCTTAACAAAGGGGGCTGCCTTGGGGGGTTGTATTGCTTTATTCTTAGCCACGATTTGAGGTATAAAATTAAAAAAGCACCATTGCTTTCAGTGCCTCTATTCTACCAAAATAGCCCGACAAAAGAAAGCTACTTTTGTGTTCAAAATGGGGACAAAAACAAACAAATACCAAAATCAGTCTTGACATTTAGTATAAGAAATGCTATAAGAACGTTGTATCTGAATCCAAAAACCTCAGTAAGTTGTCCTTATGAAATACCGCACGAATGTTGTTCGTCCCAAACCAGGGGAAACACTCGAAAGTGTCTGCCGAAGAGCCACGCAAATTGCAAAAGACCAGCGGCGTGTAATTCCGTTCGTCTTTAACCAATGGCTCTTGGTTGCTGCTCCAAAGAAATCTCCTTTCACACTTCTTTGGGAATGCACCCTACAGCAGTATCGGCTGGGAGAGACTTCGGTCCCAAAGAAACACTGCTATCGAATTTGGTAAGTTCAGCCGCAAAAACCACTTGCTCGTCGAGATACGAGCAAGTGGTTCTTTATTTTCTGAAAAATAACTTATCTCACTTCACATCCTTTCCCTTTGAGCGCGCTGTAGACTTTTTCCATACAGCCGTTCACTTCCTCGTCCGTTAACGTCTTTTCAAACGACGGGAAAACAAGGCTGAACGCGAACGGTTTCTTGCCATCTTTTGATGAATCCGTCGAAATGTCCTGAACCGCTAGCAATAAAATCGTTCATGTACACATGTGCCACATATTTACGGTCGTAAATAAGTGGTAAGTAGGATTCCCTCGGGTGCTTTATTCGAGGGGTAACTCAAATCGTCGCCGGAGCCAGCCGTCATTTTCGATATAATCCGCAATGATGTAGAGTACTTCAACTCCTGTATGATAATCTGCCTTAAGGAGTGAGATAAACTCTGCGCAATCGTGCGGATACACCCATACGCTGTGATGAAGATGCACGAAGCCAACCGCTTCAAGTGTCGCACGCAGGAGCGCCCGCACTTCTTTCCTTTTTTCCTTGATGTCAAAACTCACTATCCTCCATTTGCCATCCCACCTTGAAGGCTTCGGTAACTCATAGTCAGCGCGTTCAACCTCCGACAGTCTTCGCTCACCTTTCTTGGTCAGCACTACAAAACCGCTTTCATCTTTCTTGACCAACCCAGCCCGTTCCAAGCGTTCAATCGAGCGATTGATCGTGGCACGGGGACTGCGACGTGTTTTTATCCAACCGCACTGTTCCAGAACTTGTATTGCATTCGGTGCAACCAGCGCCATAGTTAGTCCGCCAGCTACGGCAAGCGAATACAAAACGGCTTTCTGCACGACAGCGATTCGAGCCTTCCTCTCCTTTTTCTTTTTTGGATTTTTTATCTGACTTGCTCGCATCTTTACATATTACCACATATTTACGACCGTAAATATGTGGTAAACAGGCTAGAGACAACAAGTATCCCGTGAACAGGAATGCTCAGCGGACTTCCCACCCTTTCCCTTTGAGCGCGCTGTAGACTTCTTCCATCGCCTTGTTTACTTCTTCGTCAGAGAGCGTCCGGTCGGAAGATTGGAAGACTAATCGGAACGCGAGGGACTTTTTCCCGTCTTTTGTAAATTCGTCAAAAAGTTCTGGACCGCGGACGACGAGGTTGCCTGCGTTTTGTTTGATTGCTTTTGCAACTACCTCGGCGGAAGGATAGACAACCCCCGCCCCTGAAGACGGAGGCACCCCCTTTTCTAAGGGGGATACGAAAAGCGCAATATCGCGGACGATAAAAGGAAAGAGAGAAAATGGCGCAAATTTTTCGCTTTGCGCGGACGGAATTGAAATATCCCACTTTTTCGGTTCGGGAAGTTTCTCAAAGACATCGTCAAGTACACACTCAAAAACCCCGTCTTTGGTATCCCCCTTAAAAAGTCTAGATAGTCGTAGACTAGGGGTGCCGAGTCCGTGAGACGGGGGTTGTGAGAGAAGCAGAAGAGCCGACTCCAGCAATCCGGCAATTTTCTTTTTCGGACCGGCTACTCCGATTGCAAGCGCCGTTTTCTCACCTTCTTTCGTAAAGATTCTGCCAATTTCAAAAATGCATGTCTTCTCCTCTCCAAGAATCGGCGCGTTCAGCACGTTCGTCTTGAGTGCTTTTTCAAATCCTCCGCGCAGATTTTCCCGCGCGCATTTCTTGTCTTCGGCGAGCGGTTTTTCTATCGCCACACTTCCCTTTTCCGCAAACGACGACGTCATCACTTCCGAAAAACCGGCCTTTACCAAAATCTCGCGGATTTTCCATTCGTAGTAAAAGGATTTAGGGATTTCGGCAGGTGTAGACTTCGGCGGAAGCGTAGAGGAAATCTTGTCGTAGCCGATAACCCGCGCGACTTCTTCGATAATGTCTTCGGGAATGGTGATATCGAGACGAAAATGTGGAATGATAAGTTCGAGCATTGTTCCTTTTTCCGTAGAACCGATACAGAGCCACTGTAGAGTAGAGCGGATTTCTGACACTGTAACAGGAAAGCCTACGCGGGAAATAATAGTTTCGGCAGGTACAGAAAGCGTCCGCGGTGAAGCATTAGGTATTCCAATCAGTAAAGAATTGCTTGTCTTGGTTTCTTTTGTGCCTGCGTGCTCAACAATAAGATGGGTGGCCACAACGACACCTTCGAGCGCGTACACAGTCGGAACGCGGTTTTCGAAACGTTTAGATGCATCAGTTCGAATGCCGAGCTTTTGCGAGGTTTTGCGAATGTATGTCGCATCCCAATTTGCCGCTTCCAAAATGATTTCCGTGGTGTCCTCGGTTACGCCAGAACGATTTCCACCTTTGATACCCGCAAGGGCGAGCGGCCCCTCATCATCCGCAAGAATAAGAATTAAGGGGTTGAGTTTGAATTCTTTGTTATCAAGCGTGGTTATTGTTTCCCCCGCTTTCGCAAGACGAACGACGATTGTTCCTTTCACCTTGTTTGCGTCAAATGCATGCATCGGCCTGCCGATATCAAACATGACAAAATTGGTGACATCAACGACTGTATTTATAGAACGCTGGCCAACCGAAGCGAGAAAGTCTTGCATCCACTTCGGAGATGGGCCGTTTTTAAGATTCGTGATGCGACGGCCAACGAAGTGTGTGCAGATGTCAGTCGTTTCTACTCGTATGTTCGGCTCTGCCACATCAGAGGCCGAGATGTCTTTCCTCCACTTCGGCTCTACTTTTTGAAGCTCCAGTCCCGCCGCAATCTCATACGCGATACCCGTGTGAGAAAGCGCGTAGCATGCACGGTCAGGGAGCACTTTCAAATCGAGTACTGTATCGTCACCGATTTTTTCCATTCCTTCCACCTCAAACGAAAGCGACGTCAGTCGCTCCGCCAGCTTCTCCGGCGAGGGAAGTTTTTCGTCAAAATATGACTGGAGCCATTTGTACGATATCAACATAGTTTCGCTTGACAAAAGATAATGATTTGCTAGTATTACGTTGTATCTCCACGAAAAGGCTCTCGTAGGGTTTTGTCCCTACGGGGCCCTTTTCTTTTTATACTCCACCATGCCCCTCAATTCTGTGACAAACGAAAGATACTTACGCTCCGACTCATCTGTCTGGTTTAAAAGTGAAGAGTAGCAATTCTCATTCGGAATGAGCAATTGCTTCAGTTTGTTTTGTTTTCGGAGGTAATCAACCAAACAATAAAAATCTCCATCACCGGATACTATAACAGCCCCGTTGAAGTTCTTGAACTCTATCATTGTATGTAAGACCAGTTCGGCATCCACATTGCCTTTCGTATTGCCATCTTTAAGCGGAAGTGTCGGCTTGAAAACACAGGTGTAACCTGCCCTCCCGAAGAAATCGTACATCTTTTGATATTTCTCAACACGGCCAAGAAAAAGAAAGGCTTTGGATACACCGTGGTTCTCTTTCAGATACACTCTGAACCTCTGCATGTCCAAAATCCAACCGGCACGTCGAACACTCAAGTTGAGATTCTGGCTGTCTATGAACGCGTAGTTGTTGCAGACGGGCTTCATTTTTATATCAAATGCGCTTGGTCGCGTAGGCGTCTAATGTATTCTTGGAAACCTTCGACATCTTTCTCACTGCAAGGACTTTGCTTTAGGAGATACATGTCGATACCGTACAACTCTTGTAGAAATCTCGTACATATTTCTTCGCGCGGATTGATAATGGCTAAATTGCTCCGTGGATTGTCTCTCTCTGCCATCTTCACCACGTCCTCGGCAATCTTTCGAAGATGAAAGCGTTCTATAGTTGAGAGATTTTCTACACCAAAGACAACCTCTAACATCTTGGTTGAATCTTGTATCCAAAAGTTCAAACCCCGCTCCGAATTTTCAAGTGGTGGCTGTTCCATAGTCAAAACTGATTAACCAACCGTAAATCACCTCCGCAGAATAAACGAATATCGGGAATGCCGGTTTTGAGAATCACCAGGCGATCAATGCCCACACCAAACGCAAACCCGCTGCACCCTTCCGGAACACCCACCGCTTTTAACACATGGGGGTGCACAAGGCCGGAACCGCCCATCTCAAGCCACCTCCCACCCCCTCTTTTATCTCCCCCTCTGGCAGGGGGAGAGGGAAGAAACATATCAATCTCCGCGGACGGTTCGGTAAAAGCGAAAAAACTCGGGCGAAAACGAATCTCAACATCCGAACCGAAAAATTTCTTAAAGAAATATTCAAGCGTGCCTTTGAGATGCGCCATTGACACATTCTTGTCCACATACAACCCTTCAACCTGAAAGAACTCGGCTTCGTGTGTCGCGTCGGTTGCCTCATTCCTATACACCTTCCCTGGCACAACAATCTTGTATGGTGGCATAATCCCCGCTTTTAACTTTTGCTCCATATACCGAACCTGCACAGGAGAGGTGTGTGTCCGTAGCACTTGCCGACCACTCTTCTTAATCCCTAAACCAGATTTGTCAGACAAATCTGGTCGGGCGAACAATCCGTCTTCGGATTGTTTTACCCAAAATGTGTCCTGCATATCCCGCGCGGGGTGGTCGGCTGGAATGTTCATCGCGTCAAAGTTGTAGTGCTCCGTCTCAAGCTCCGGACCGACGGCTATGGCGAAACCGAGTTCCTCAAAAATCGCGCGAATGTCAAAAATCGCGCGGGAGATGGGGTGGATGTGTCCGGCTGTATCTTTCGGTTGCATCCCGATATTTAAGCATAAAACCGCCACGTTTGGAAACGAAGAAACACCGCCCCCTCTCTGCACTCTCCCCCTCAACTGAGAGGGAGAGGGGGGAGAGGGGGAAGAGAACGAGAATACAGATGGAGCCGCCTCCCAGATTTGAACTGGGGACCCACGCATTACAAATGCGTTGCTCTACCAACTGAGCTAAGGCGGCAACTTCTACAGAGTATAAGAGGCGTGAGAACCTGTCAAAATCAAAGAGAGTTTGATTCTTCGGCTTTTTGCTCCGTCTTCTCAAGTACCGTCTTTAAATGCGTGGAAACTTCACTGCCGTGACGGATGTGGAGCCGGCGGGTTCGGAGGTATTTATTAAGGCGCGCCGCGATAGCGTGCATTGACGCGTCAAATCTGGCTTCGGCCGTGTGTATCGCCGTCCGGAGAGAAATAATGCCGACACGGAGACCGGTAAACGCGAATAGACGGAGTTTCGCGCTTGAGTAGGACCATCCCCGCAAGAGGAGCGGGTCACCCGTTTCTCTGATTTTCCGGAGCGGTGTGTTCACGCCCCGGCTGAGCTCGAGCGCTTTCATTCCGAAGAGCGCCACAAGCCCTACAAGCGAAATAACGAGAATGGTTGTGGAAAACCACATAAAAATCACGAGCGATTACCCGCCGCGTACCGCACGAAACGGGACACTTCAATTTTCTCGCCAAACTTCTGTATCGCGTTCTCAATGAGATTGCGCACTGTTTGGTCGGGATTCTTGATGAACGGCTGTTCAAGCAAAATCTTCTCGGCAAAAAAGGAATTGAGCTTTCCTTCCAGAATCTTCTCCTGCATCTCTTTAGGCTTCCCTTCCACCTCTTTCATCAGCACCTCCTTCGCGCGTGCGAGCGTTTCGTCGCTCACGTCTTCGCGCTTCACGTACTCCGGCTTGGACGCGGCAATGTGCATCGCGATGTCGTACGCGAGTGCTTTGAATGCTTCGTTCCCCGACACGAAATCGGTTTCGGACGAAAGCTCTACGAGTACGCCTACCGTGCCACCGTGGTGAATATAGGACGCGACGGTTCCCGCGCCAAGCGTTCGGTCGGCTTTTTTGGCGGCGGCATCGGCGCCTTTCCGTTGGAGAATTACCTTCGCTTTTTCCAAATCGCCCTTTGCTTCCTCAAGCGCCTTACGGCAGAGCATGACTGAAACGCCGGTTTGTTCCCGGAGAGCTTTAATTTGTTCGGTAGTTATTTCCATAAGAACAAATGTTAGGGTTAAGAGGCCGGATTGGGCAAAGGCTAGGGCTAGGTAAATCCTTAACCTATAATCTTAACCCATTCTGGCTTCCTAACCTTAACCAGCTATGACTGTCTTTCCGCTTTCGTACGCGGAGACAATACGTTCCACGAAGTACGCAATACTGGCGCGAGACGCGTCATTACCCGGAATCACGTAATCCACTTTTGAAAGGTCGCAATCGGAACTCGCGAGCGCGATAACCGGCACGCCTTCTTTCTTGGCTTCCGTCACGGCGATGGCTTCTTTCCCCGGGTCAATGACAAACATCGCTCCCGGCATACCCCGAAGCGGTACGAGGCCTCCGAACATCTCCTGCAATTTCAAAACTTCGCGGTCAATGAGTAATCGTTCCTTTTTCGTGTATTTGATGAGTTCACCCTTCTCCCGCTTGGAAATAAGGTCAAGCATTTTATCAATGCGGGCGCGGATATTCGCGAAATTCGTGAGCGTACCGCCAATCCAGCGTCCGAAAACGACCGGCATGGCGAGTTTCGCCGCGCCGCTTTTTACCGCCTCGCGCGCCTCATTTTTGCCGCCGACAAACAAGAGCACTTTACCTGATTTTGAAAGGTTCTTCACGAATTCTTCAGCTTTCTCAAGCGAAGACTTGGTTTTCTCAAGGTCAAAAATCTCAACACCGCTTTTCACGCCGAAAATGAATGGTGCGGCCGTGGGGTGACGTTTGGAACGGCGGTAGCCGAAATGAGCACCTGCTCCAAAGAGCGCGTCAATGATGGGGTCGTTGGTTGTTTGCGTTGATTTGGCGTTGTCCATAGGTGCGAGAAGTTTAGCAGAGAAGTTGTGCAGATGCAAATTGAAAATAACCAATAACCAAACACCAAGCTCCAAACAAACTTCAATCGTCAAACATGCAAGGGGGAATTTAGATTTTGGGATTTGAGTATTGTTTGGTTATGGTATCTTGGTTATTGGTGATTGTTTTCCAGCCTCTGTCGCGGCGTTCTGCAAAGCATCAAGTATCGAGTCTAACTCTCCGTCAAATATGGAAGGCAAATTGTGCCACGACTCCTTGATGCGGTGGTCGGTGATACGGTCCTGCAGGATATTGTAGGTGCGTATTTTCTCTGAACGGTCCGCCGTGCCGATTTGGTCCTTTCGCGCACCGGCATACTTTTTCGCCTCCTCTGTCTCCTTCTTTTGCTGAAGTTTGGAGAGAAGTATTCCCATCGCCTTTTCGCGGTTCCGCCCTTGACTGCGCTCCGAGGTACATCGCACGACGATGCCGGTCGGCTTGTGCGTCAGACGAACTGCGGTCTCCACCTTGTTGACATTTTGACCCCCCTTTCCGCCCGCGCGCGAGAATTCAATTTCAATATCTGTTGGCGGAACCTCAAAGTTCAGTTTCTCGCGTATCGGAAGAATCGCCACGGACGCGGTAGAGGTATGCACACGTCCCGATTTCTCGGTATCGGGCACGCGCTGAATACGGTGCACGCCGGTTTCAAACCGGAGTGTCTTGTATGCTCCCTTTCCGTTTATCTCAAACGATGCTTCCTTGTATCCTCCGATGGACGTGGCGGATTCGTCCATGACGATGAAAGACCATCCCTGTTTCTGGGAAAAGGCCTTATACATATCGGCGAGTTTACGCGCGAAAAGCGCGGCTTCGTCGCCCCCCACGCCGGCACGAATCTCAAGCACGAGTTCGTTCGGAAATGCTTCCTCTTCGGCGTCCTCTTTCAGCAGTCCTTCTATCTGGTTCTCTAGCATCTCCCGCTGCGCCCCGAGGTCGGCGAGCTCTTTCTTCGCGAGCTCCGCCATAGACGGGTCGGAAGCGAGCATTACTTTGAGCTCCTCCTCTTCCTTTAGAATCCGCTCCAGACTTTCGGCGAGATACGCGGTTTTGTGGTTTTGTTTGTATTTGTCTAAATTCATACAATACGAACTACGAAAAGATTACGAAATACGAAACACGAACAACCCCTCCTCTTCTTTACCTCCTCCCCTTTTCAAAGGGGAGGATGGAGGTGGGGTTTTTCTAAATAAAGTCGCTACGCTTTCTTGGGAGTTTTCTTCGCGGCACTTTTTGCCTGCTTGGCTTTGAAACGGTCAATGCGACCGGCGGTGTCTACCGTCCGGTCGGCGCCCGTGTAGAACGGGTGGCACTGACTGCAGATTTCAACATTGAGCTCTGATTGGGTGGACCCCACGGCGAAAATAGCCCCGCAGGCGCAGGTTGCTTTGGCTTCGGTATGGAATTGTGGGTGGATGTCCTTCTTCATACGAAAATACGAATTATGCGAATATACGAATTGCTACGAATCGGAATACGAATAAGATAGCAGAAAAGGTGAAAATTGACAAATTGTGGTCCGGTTGTAACATAAAATCCAAAATCACTCCGAGTTACGAAATCCGCATAGGCACCGTCATTGCGAGCCCCGTAGGGGGCGAAGCAATCCATGCATCCTTAGGGAAACAT
>CAYHOU010000004.1:0-16462 GCA_964358195.1 uncultured Candidatus Saccharibacteria bacterium
AAGAAACTCCAGAACCACCGCGCGCTTCTGCTTGCCGCGGATTTGCTTCCATGTTGGATTCATGGAGTTTCCTTTGGTTGCGTTCCTTCTTCGCTCGACACCAGCAAGACTTTCTCACTGCGTGTTTTAGTTCTAAAGGAACAAATTACGCATCATCCTCACACGAGGTATGCCGAGCCACTATATAGCAAGTATTCTTTTATGGCTACTGTCAATAGAACGCATTCTCACAAAAGCCTTGCGTTAGGCCATAAAACAAAAAACCAAACGTCACTTCGTTCGGTTTTTTTCGTATGCATTATGTTGTCGGCGTCTCTTTTTTCTTCCTAAACCCTCTAGGCTTCTTTTCTTGCGCGAGCATCTCCAAGGCGCGGGGAAGGGCGATAGTATAGACGTCATCGGGCGTTTTGATAGAGCGAAAATCGCCATCGTGCACGACATACGGACCGAATCGTCCCATATTCGCCATAATTTCTTTGCCGGTCGTCGGATGAACACCGAGTACACGTGGAAGTGAAAGAAATTTAAGCGCGTCCTCTATCGTAAGTTTGGAAATATCAAAGGTCCGAGGCACACTCGCTCGTCTCGGCTTCGGCGCATCTTTCTTAGCCGGCTTGCCCTTCGTAGCCTTTGGCGGAGTAGGGCCGACTTGCACGTAAAAACCAAATCGTCCATTCAGAAGGTACACGTTCTCTCCAGTCTCGGGGTAGATTCCGATCGGTTCATCCGGCTTAATTTCCTGTCCCTCCGCCGTGAGCGCGCCTGTACAATCGGGGAAACGCTCGCACGACATAAATTTTCCGCCACGACCAAGTTTCCACACCATCTTACCCCCGCAAAGCGGACATTTAAATTCTTCTGGTGTATCACCGAGCGTTGTTGCCTTGTCCAGTTTTTCTTTTGACTTTACGTCTTTATGGAATGGAGTATAAAAATCACGAAGGGTCTTCTCATATTCGCGCTTGCCAATTGCGATATCATCAAGCTCATCTTCCATTTCCGCCGTGAAAGTATCCGAAATGTAGGAAGGGAAATGCTCTTCCAGAAATCCACTCACCACCATTCCGGTGTCGGTGGGTTTAAGCGAACGGTTTTCTCGTGTTACGTACTCTCGGTCAACCAGCGTTTCCATAATTGAGGCGTAGGTAGACGGCCGGCCAATGCCACGCTTTTCCAATTCTTTAATCAGTCCGGCTTCGCTGTAGCGGAGTGGCGGTTGCGTCTGTTTTTCCTCCGTTTTTAAGTCAATGAGTCTGAGCGGGTCTCCCTTCACGACTTTCGGGAGTTCCACATCTGCACCTCTCGCTTCAGGGTCTGCCTTCAGCCACCCCTCATAGGTAAGGCGGACACCGTTTGCGGTGAAGTCAGGCATTTGACGAGGCTCAACCTCGTCACTGACGAGGTTGAGCCTCGTCGTCTTGATGTTGGCGGTGATTTTCGTGCGAAGCATTTCCGCATCGGGCATTTGGGAAGAGACTGTACGCCTCCAGATAAGGTCGTACAGTCTTTTCTGGTCCGGATTGTTGCCCGCGTGCTCTTTGTCAAAATGCGTCGGGCGAATTGCCTCGTGAGCCTCTTGCGCATTTTTCACTTTTCCCGTGTACGCGCGAAGCAAAACGAATTCTTTCCCATACTTTTTTGTAATAGTACCAACGATTTGTTGCCTAGCCGATTCGGCAAGATTGGTGGAGTCAGTTCGGTGATAGGTGATAAGTCCCGCCTCATATAGTTTTTGGGCAGTACCCATGGTACGTCCCGGTGAAAAGCCGAGACGGGTGGAAGCGGTCTGTTGCAGGGTGGAGGTAATGAACGGGGCTTTAGGGGAACGTTTAACACTCGTTTCGGTAATATCCGTAACGCTCCACTTTCCACTGGAACCCAGCTCAAGAATACTATCAACGACTTTTTTGTCGCGAGGTTCTTCACCACAGGTCAAAAGCAACTTCTCATTCTTTTTCGTTTCCGTGTCCGCGGTCAGTACCCAAAACGTTTCCGGCTTGAACGCCAAAATTTCGCGTTCTCGCTCCGCGATGATGCGGAGGGCGGGAGATTGCACTCGTCCAGCTGAAAGACCGTACCGCACCTTCTTCCAGATAATGCCGGAAAGGTCATAGCCCACAAGACGGTCTAGAACACGGCGTGCTTCCTGCGCCTTCCGTAGGTTCTGGTCAATCTCCCTCGGATTACGAAGTGCTTCCTCTACGGCTTCCTTCGTAATTTCATGGTATACCACGCGACTTATCTTCAGTTTGGGATTTGGTGCTTGTGATTTGGGATTTCCGAGCTTCTCCTTGAGAAGCTCGGCAAGGTGCCACGCGATAGCTTCACCTTCACGGTCGGGGTCGGTCGCGAGGATAATTTCGCTTGCCTTCTTCGCTGCTTCCGTGATTTCTTCTACTACCGTTTCCTTCTTCTTTACGATTTCATAATGGGGGATAAACCCACCCTCAATATCAAGAGCGGTCTTTTGACTTTTCGGGAGGTCGCGCACGTGTCCGACGGACGCCTTGACCGTGTAGCCTTCTCCCAAATATTTTCCGATGGTCTTCGCTTTTGACGGAGATTCAACGATGAGCAGTTTTGTAGACATTTACGTTGAGTATCGCATAGAAATTAACAAGCTGGCAACTTTGTGTAAAAAATCGCGCCACTTGGGAGTGGCGCTAAAGCAACATTGGAAGACCTGCCCATACCGCTTACTCGCTCCTCGTTCTACTCCACGAGCAGCCGATCTGGCCATGTAGTCCCGCAGGAGGAAGGTGATAATCCCCTGACGATTTAGCGTTATCGGAATAACACCTTTTCGTCTTTCACCCCATTTGGCGCCGCACTGCGGTTTATGCCATTGCTGTCCAACCATCCGGATTCGAACCGAAAAACGCATTGCGGGTAAGACGATTACCCACACGCGGAGAAGTACCACAACGTGGTTGTAAGCTCTGGCACGTATCATACGCAAGTACCCACTGCTGTCAACAAAAACAAATCACATACCCCGTTGTTCTTACAAGGCCGGCCTTGTAAGAGTCAAGAAAGGTGAATCTCTCCCGTACTCTCTTTAATAAGGCCTTTGAGTTCCATGAATGAGAGAAGCGCGTTCGCTTGACTTATCGGAATACCAAGCGTGTCAATAAGGTCGTCGCGGGAGAGTGGTTCGGCAAGCAACTCAATCACTTTCTTTTCCTCTGGAGTACAGTCGGAATAATCATGCACGACTTTTTCATTTGCCGTAAAGCCCAAAGCCTCAAGCAAGTCGGTGGAGGAAGTGATGGGGGTGGCGCCGAGCTTGATAAGCATATGCGGGCCGGCGGAAGACGAAGAAAAAATAGAACCAGGGACGGTAAAGACATCGCGGTTGTATTCGGTGGCAAATTTTGAAGTAACAAGCGAACCTGAACGCTGTTCAGCTTCTATTACCAGTACAGCATCCGAAAGTCCCGCCATAATACGGTTACGCTGAAGGAATCCCCACGCGGTCGCGCGAAAATCGGACTCAAACTCGGACAGCATCGCGCCTTCCGCCTTCAGAATCTCATCCGCGAGTCTCCGGTTGGTGGAGGGGTATAGGACTTTCGGGTTTAAACCCGAACCGGGAACCGCGACGCAAGGAAGTTTGGCATCTAACGCCGCGCGGTGCGCGAGCGCGTCAATACCGAGCGCGAGTCCGGAAACAATGACAATCGGGTATCCCGCTAAACCCTCAATCAGTTTCTCGCACGCCTCTTTTCCGTAATTCGTGTACTTGCGCGAACCCACAACCGCGAGCCATTTGTGGTCTTCGGGAGGTAACGCCCCCTCTATATATAGTTTCTTCGGCGGGTCGGTGATTTCGCGGAGCCTACGGGGGAAGTCTTGTGGCAAAAGCACTTTCATTGTGTATACTTTAGCATGAAGAAGGGATAACTATGAGTACATTGAATGCTGGTGAGATGACGTTGGATGAATTCCATGCAAAAGCACTTTCACTCGGCCAACTTGAAAAGAGAAATTGGCGCGAGCATTTTGCAACACACCCCGAACAATTGCTTCCCGGAGCAAAAGTCAAGAGAGTAGTCCCGCTTGAGGAAGCGGACCTTCTCGCAGAATTGCTCGGGCGCTGTCCGAGCGGGCCGGATGAAGACGAGTGAACCGAATTGGTTGGCCACTAGCCAGTCCATTTTCGGTTTCTCCACAGGCGAGCCCACGGGGTTCGTCTTTTTGTTGTATACTTGTGAGGTGTCTTATTCTCCCTTAGAAAAGGGAGCACTGCCGTCTTCGGCAGGAGGGATGTAACAACCCCCGCCTCCGAAGCCGAAGGCACCCCCTTTTCTAAGAGGGATAAATCCTCCGCCTCGGAGACTCGGCACCTCCTTTAGGAAAGGAGGAATAAGACATCCACAGTTTCGTATTTCGTAAAAGATTTCGTACGTTCGTGTTGTATGCTCGACATCAAATTTATCAGAGAAAACAGAGACCTTATCGCCATGGCGGTGGCGAAAAAGCATTTGACGTTCAACGTGGACGAGCTCATTAAACTTGACGATGTCCGCCGAGGACTCCTTATTGTGGTAGAACAGAAACGCGCCGAACATAATACGAAAAGCACACAGGTCGCGCATACCTCTATCCCCGAACGACGGCAGCTTTTGGTGGAAGAGCTCCGCACCCAAAAGGCGGGGCTTGAGGAAGAAGAGGGAAAACTCAAGGAGATTATGCAGAAGTGGCATCTTCTCATGCTCCAAGTTCCCAACATTCCCGATATGTCCGTTCCGGATGGCGAGAGTGACAAAGACAATAAAGAGGTACGGGAGTGGGGGGAGAGACCCGAATTCACCGCGGAGCCGAAAAGTCATATGGAGCTTATGGAAACGTGCGACCTTGCCGACTTTGTGCGTGGAGGAGATGTCGCCGGATTTCGCGGGTATTTTTTGAAAAACGAAGGAGCGCTTCTCTCGTTTGCTCTCTGGCAATTCACACTTGACCATTTCGCGAAGAAAGGATTCACCTTTATGATGGTCCCGTCGCTTGTACGGAGGCAGACGCTTCTCGGTACCGGCTATCTTCCGCAGGGCGAAGATGATTTATATAAAACGCAGGATGGCGACTCTCTCGCGGGGACGGCGGAGGTTGCGACGATGTCTTTTTTCTCGGAGACGATACTGAAAAAGGAAGAGCTACCGAAAAAAATACTCGCGTTCTCCCCTTGTTTCCGGCGGGAGGCGGGAAGCCACGGCAAGGATACAAAGGGAATTATCCGCGTGCACGAATTTTTCAAACTTGAGCAAGTGGTGCTCTGTGAAGCGAGCCATGAACTTTCGGTGAAGTTTCATGAAGAGCTAACGGCGAACGCCGAGGAACTCTTGCAAGCGCTTAACCTACCGTATCATGTCGTGATTAACTGCGGTGCGGACTTAGGGCTAGGGCAGGTCAAGAAATACGATATTGAAGCGTGGGTCCCTTCGGAACATAATTATCGCGAGACGCACTCGTCCTCGTATTTTCACGACTTTCAGGCCCGTCGGCTCAATATTCGTTACAAGGACGAGACGGGGAAGCTGCGCTTCGCTCATTCGCTCAACAACACCGCGCTCGCGACCCCCCGCATTCTCGTTCCGCTTCTTGAAAACAACCAACAGGCTGAAGGCTCCATCACGATTCCGGAAGTTTTGAGAAAGTATATGGGGAAGGAGACAATCACCCCGAAAAGCAAATGAGCTTTAATTTCTAATTACCTAATTCACCTAATTTCTAATAAAAATCAAAATAAATAAATTCCAGATAGTTTTAATTATTGGAGATTTTATTAGATGAATTAGAAATTAGATAATTAGAAATTACTTTATGGCTCGGCATAAAGTTATCCGTTCTCTGCGGCTCGCGAGAAAAGAAAAGAAAAAGAAGTTGCGGAAGGGTATCTTTTCCGCTCTTCTTTCGGTGGTCGCGCTCGCGGGTGCGGTGTACGGTTTTTCACGCCCGATGTTCCGTATTACCGAGATTGATGTCAGCGGTTCTTCGCGAGTACCCGAGGCGAGCGTTATTGAAGCGGTCAAACAGGGAATTGCCGGAACGTATCTCGGTTTTATCCCGAAAGCGCACACGCTTTTATATCCAAAAGCAGCGCTCAAAGAAGAGCTTGCCAAAGCATTTCCAGTCTTTTCCAAAGTTTCCATTTCGCTCGGCAGCCTCGCCGCCCTTCGCATAGCCGTCCGCGAGCGCGAGCCTCAGGCACTCTGGTGCGCCGGAGTCCATAGCTGTTTCCTCGTTGATGAGACGGGATTCGTGTTCGCTCCCTCGGAGATGGGAGCGGAAAAGCTGTACTATCGTCTTGAAAAAGAGGCGACGAGCACGCCTCTTGGCACCGAAGTAATAAGCGCGGACCGGCTCGCGGCCGGCATCGCCTTTCTGGAAGAGTTGGAAAAGCTCGGATTTAATCCCGAACGGATGCTCTTTCAGCGGGAGATGGATGTTGAGGTATTTCTTTCCTGGAACACGCGGCTGCTTCTCAAGGAAGGGGACTATACTCGCGCGCTTTCCAATTTGCAAATCTTGCTTGCAGAAGGAGATGTGCTTCCGGGAACGGTAGCGTCTCCCGAGGTTGACTATATTGATTTGCGGTATGGGAACAAAATCTATTTTAAACCCAGGTAAAGAAATCTCGAATATCGAATATTCAGTATCGAAAAATATTTGGATATATAATGAGAAAACCAGAAGAACAGGATTTTAATTCTTTAGTATTCGATATGTGACGAATTTTTTCGGAATTCGAAATTAAGTATTTGGTATTACTATAGTAGGGTATACTATTACCATGACCTCTTCCGTATTTCAGCTTCCCCTTTCCTATCTTCTCTGGCACTACACGGTGGCATGGGGAGACCTGCTCCGCCTCTACCTAAACCTCACGTGGTTTTTGTGGAACTTTTTTTCAATTAGGATTTTATTCGGAACACTTTTTTCGCCGTGGCATCGTCTGCGCGAGAACGCCAAAAAAGACATCGGAGGGTTATTAGGAAGTCTCATCCTTAATCTTATCTTGCGCGGGATTGGCTGTGTGGCGCGGATCGCGACCATTCTCACGGGGCTCCTTGCGCTTGCGCTTTTGTTCCTCTTTTTTCTCGCTTCCCTCTCTCTGTGGCTTATTATGCCGCTTGTTCTCGCATGGCTTATCATTTCGGGTTTTACCGGCATCGCTGATTTTTCCCTATGAACTACGAAACGCTGCAAAAAGAGGCGGGGATATACGGAGGGGCGCTTCGGACAGAGAAACTTCTTTCCGTGAATACGCTCCATACTATTGAAAAATCGTTGCGGGTTCTTTCAATCTTCGCATTCGCGGTCTTCGCAGCTTTCTTTTTGTTCTCGGCCGTGCCGTTTTTTTCCGGCCTATTTCCCTCTTTTTCGGCCACAGCATTTACTTTCTTTCCGCTCGCCAAGTCGGTTTTCTTTTTTCTACTCGGACTTTGGCTTATTCCCGCACTCTGGCGCGCTTTTTTCTTTTCATTCTATTTAAGAGACGCCGGTACGACGTTGCCCGAGGCGGGGATGCGAATACCACCCATTCGTTTTGAAATCGCGCTGGTGGTGTGGGGTGGCACCCTTGACCCGCTCGTGGATTTTCTCGCTTCGCGGTTCGGCGGAGCAGTTGTTGCTCGTCTCGGTCTCGGAAGTGAGGAGGTTATTTCCTTTCTCAAAACAAGAGTGCCACCAGAGACCATCTTTGAGGTATTCGTCCCTGAAGGCGAGACAGTGGGGTTGGAGCACTATTCTGCTGGCTTACTTGCGTTTGATGCAGGGCTTAAGCAATTTCTCATTTCACATGGAATAGATAGTCCCGATTTTATCGGCGCATCCGCGTGGGTATCCCGAATAGAAGACGATTATAAAGACCGTCTCCGCTCGTGGAGTAAAGACGTGCTCGGGAGGATGCCCGGTATCGGCAAGGACTGGGCGTACGGCGAAATCGCGATGCTGGAGCGGTACGCGACTCCCATCACGGCGCATACCGCTTTTTCGCAAACCAAGGGAGTGTTCGGGAAGCCTGAAGCGGAAGAAATTGAACGGATTCTTTCACGGGGTCGCGAAGCCAACGTACTTCTCGTCGGAGAGGAAGGCGTGCCGAAATTGGCACCACTCGTTCGGCTCGCCCGTCGTATTGAAGCGGGAACCATCCTGCCTCCGCTGGAACATAAACAACTTTTCGTTTTTGATGGCGTACCATTCGTGGCCGCCATGAAAGAGAAGATGCAATTGGAGACGGAAATCGTAAAGCTCCTTACCGAGACCTCCAAGGCGGGCAATATTATTTTTATATTTGATAATTTTGACAAGTTTTTCCTGGGAGCCAAAGCGCTCGGCTCCGACCTGCTTTCCATCCTTGACCCGTTTCTTATTTCCGCGAATATTCAGGTCGTCGCAATCGCCGAACTCGGCGCGTTCCGCCAGCTTTTTGAGTCGGACCCGAAGGTGCGCGAACGTTTTGAGCGGGTACTCATTGAGGGGGCGGGAGTCGCGGGCTCCATTCCTATCGTGGAAGAGGAGGCGCTCCGTGCCGAGAAGAAAAGCGGAATTATGTTTACCTACCCCGCGATTAGAACGGTTACCGAGAGCGCGGAACGGTACTTTTTTGAGGGAGTGATGCCGGATAAGGCTATTGACCTTCTCTTGGAACTCGTGCCGAAGGTTAAGGCGCTTGGGAAACGCGTTGTTGTGCGCGCGGATGTGCTTGACCTTGTTTCAAAGAAGACAGGCGTTAAAGTTTCGGAGGCAAGCGGAGAGGAACGGACTAAACTTCTTAAACTTGAGGAAGCGCTTCACGACCGAGTTGTGGGACAGGACGAAGCCGTGAAGGCGATTTCGGGAGCGCTCCGGCGAGCGCGTTCAGGCATCAGCTCACCCAACCGTCCGATGGGCTCATTTCTTTTCGTTGGCCCGACCGGAGTTGGAAAGACCGAGACGACGAAGGCGCTCGCGCAGGTGTTTTTCGGAGATGAGAAAGCGATTACGCGCCTTGATATGTCCGAATACGCGAGCGACGACGCGCTTTCAAGGCTCATCGGCACATTTGAAAGCGGGAAACCGGGGATACTTGCGTCACTTCTTCGCGAAAGGCAGTATGGGGTGCTTCTCTTGGACGAATTTGAGAAAACAAATAAGGAAGTACACGACCTGTTTTTGCAGGTTCTTGATGAGGGATTTTTCACCGACGTGTCGGGGAAGCGTGTGAACGCTCGCAACCTCATTATCATCGCGACTTCAAACGCGGGGAGCGATATCATCTGGAAACTGATGCAAGAAGGAAAGGGCCTTGATAAGGATGTGGTCCTTACGGAAATTATTAATCGCGCCATTTTCAAACCCGAACTCTTGAACCGCTTTGACGGGGTAATCCTTTTCCGTCCGCTGACAGCCGAAGATTTGCGAAAAATCGCGAAGTTTATGCTCCAGAAGCTCCAGACGCGCTTGCGGGAAAAGGGGGTTGAGCTTGTCATCACCGATACGCTTCTTGATTATCTTGTATCTGTCGGACAGGACCCGAAGTTCGGCGCCCGTCCGATGAACCGCGCGATTCAAGAGAAGGTGGAGCAGGTCATTGCCGAGAAAATGCTTCGTGGCGAGATTTCGGCAGGGTCAAAGGTGGAGCTTACCGGCGCGGACATTGCTCCTCCACAGAGTGCCTAGAGAATGATATAGTCCTGCCCATGCAAGTGGGATTCTGGGAAACACTGCCGAAACCGATTATGGCGCTTGCGCCGATGGCCAATGTTACCGATGCGGCATTTCGACGGATTATCGCGAAGTACAGCAAGCCGAATGGGCCGAATGTGATGTTCACCGAGTTCGTGTCCGCTGATGGGCTAATGAGCAAAGGGCGAGAGGCACTTCTTGTTGACCTGATGTATAGCGAAAGCGAGCGGCCGATAGTGGCCCAGCTTTTTTCGGGCAATCCGGAAAAGATGTTTGAAGCGGCGAAACTCGTGAAAGAGTTAGGTTTTGACGGGCTTGATATCAATATGGGTTGTCCCGACCGGTCCATTGAGAAATCGGGAGCGGGGGCGGCGCTGATTAAAAATCCACGGCTGGCACGGGAAATTATCCGTGCGACGAAGGAAGGTTCGGGGCTCCCGGTCTCCATAAAAACAAGACTCGGTTATAACAAAGATATTTTGGAAGAATGGTTGCCGGAGCTTTTGGCGGAGAAACCCGCCGCTATAACGATTCACGCGCGAACGCGAAAGGAAATGTCTAAAGTTCCCGCGAGGTTGGAGCGGGTGAAGAAGGCGGTGGAAATTAGAAACGAATTCTTCCGGCAAAGTTTCCCAAGGTCTGACCTTAAGTCGGAAGAAAGGTCAGACCTTGGGAAAACACTCATATTGGGAAACGGCGATGTAAAAGACCTCGCAGATGCGCATGCAAAAGCCAAGGAAACCGGCGCGGACGGTATCATGCTTGGTCGCGCTATCTTCGGTAACCCATGGCTGTTTCAAAATCTCCGACGAGGCTCAACCTCCACCATGACGAGGTTGAGCCTCGTCAACCGATTGAGTGTCATGGTTGAACACGCAAAACTCTTTGAGAAGCTATTGGGTGAACACAAATCATTTGCCATAATGAAAAAGCATTTCAAAGCGTATGTTGACGGATTTCCGGGAGCGAAGGAATTGCGGATGAGGCTCATGGAGACCGAGAACGCGGTTGAGGTTGAGGCGATGGTGTCGGAGTTTTTCTCCGGAAGGAATCTTCTTGTCTAGAAATAACTCTGTGCTACACTTTCTTTAGCAGTCTGGAACTGCTCTTGTCGGTCAAACAAAACGAAAAAAGACGAACAAAAGGATCACCATGAAAACAAACAAACCCCTCTGTCCTCATTTCGCTCAAACACTTGTCAAGGACGGAAGGGGGGTGATCACGGCTATCTAACCACGGTGCCAGAGGGAAAGCACGAGTGTAGGTGGCTTTCCTGAAAATGACAGCTACTCTCCTTGTGGCCTGTCAGACGCTGAGTCAAGCACTTCACTAGGCTTGACGGGGGCGGGCTAACCATCCCGTCCTTTTTGTTGCTTTCGCATTTGTTTTTGTATGGGACTGTTGCCGAACTCAATAATTGAACTGAAAGCAAGGACATCGAGCCTGCCAGGCTTGAGTTTGTCTCAATGTCTTTGTTTTCGATTCACTGTTCGCCGTCCTTTCTCCTCTTTTCCTCATCCTGTGCCTGATTTCTTCCCTTACTGGCAGTTTCAGGCGCATTCCTCCCGCATCAGGTGGCGCTGGCGGGCAGAAGTAAACGCACTGCTTTCTTGAGGTTATGCACCAACGCTTGAAAGAAGGCCTGCATGACGACCTTTGCGTGTCCACGGTACCGCGCGAGCTTGCTCATCTTGGAGAAGACTCCTTCAAAAGGCATGCGAATGGCAGAGCGCCATCGGTCAAGGTCGTGGTTCTTCTCCTTGCTCGTGTTCTTTCTGATAGTCGCAACATGACAACCTGCGGCGCGGACAAAGGCATTCGTTTTCTTCGTATCATACAGTTTATCCATGAAGACCGCGCCTTGTTTGGGAAGAATACTGGTTACCGCTTTGAAGTCCTGCACATTCGCGGACGTAACCGCAAGTTTCTTCACCAGTCCGTGCCTCATATCCACCGCGGCGTGCCTTTTGTGTCCAAACCAGATGTTCGTCTCCGATTTGGCTCCCCACCGCGCGTCCTTGTCCGCCGCATACTTCTTCACATTCTTGTTGTTGAGCTTCTCCGCTCCGTCTCTGATAGCGCGGTCTCGCTCTTCCCACAGCGCGGTCTTGGAGATGATGGTAGAGGCGTCAATGAAGGTGAAGACATTGCCGAAGAGCCCGTGCGATGCAAGTACTGCGTTCACATCCTCAAAAAAACGGGAGATGCGCTTCGTGCCGATGCGCGTGCGGAGTTTAGAGAAGTATGAGTAATCAGGCGTCGCTTCAGCGAGCGAGAAGCCGCAGAACCAGCGTACTGCAAGGTTTTCTCTCACCGCTCTCTCCATTTCTCTGTCAGAGTAATTCTCCCAGAACTGGATGAGTAAGGCTTTCACTCCTTTTTCCACATCAATACCGTTTGCGCCGAGGGTTGAGTAGGCTCCGCGCATGGGTTCTGTGAGAGTTTGAAAATCAATGAGCTCCTTGAGTCGACGGAAAGAGTGGTTGACGTCAATGATTTGATTGAAAAACTCGTCCTCTGTTTTGAGGAGCATTCGGGAGGTCTTCTCGGAGGGTGTTTGCATAAAATACGTTTGAGATTAAGGCTTTTATGCTGATAGTGTAGCACATTTCACCCCTGTTTCTTGTGGAAAAGTCTGGTCATTCGGCAACAGTCCCTGTATAGGACATATGCATTCAGTGTCATTCCCCTGAAAAGGGGAATCCAGAGCCTTAAAACGGCTTACTACTGGATTCCCGCCTTAGTCTACGACTACTCCGCTACGCTCCTCCCTCCGCGGGAATGACAGAAAAGTACGAGATGCATAAGTCCTATTGTATATACTCCTCTGCCATAGCACCTGGAAAACCGTGTTTTTTGTTCAAATTATACTAGAAGTTATCCACACTATGCTTAGTTGCGTCTTTTTTAAGTTAGCGTAGCATTATCAAAGCACCTCCGCTCTTTGGCAGATAGGTGCGTTTTCTTTTAATCAGAAGCGAAAGGACTACGTTGTGACCTTCTATAGATGCGACAATAAATCGTGCGGAAGAAATTTCATTCTTGCGAAAGATGTGCTTTGGATTGCAAATACCTATACTGTGTGTTGCGAGAAGTGTAAATCACAATTCCTTGCAAATAACACGCCTCTTGTTGAGCAGCATCTGCGAATATTGGGATTGGATGTTCCGAAAGCACGGGATACGTTGCTCAAAACGGCGGCAATGGTTTTATAGTAGATACGCTTAACGAATAGCGCACACGAGTGGAGGACACCCAGTCTACGACTATTCCACTGCGCTCCCGCGCAGGGTTTCGGTGCGCCCCGCAGGGTCAACGCCCCGCGGTGTCGCTCTCAACTTTACGAGCATCATGCAGTTGGACAGCACGCCGGAGAATACGGCGTGTTTCTTTTCCGCGCATTTTTGAATAAATACGGTTCTGCTTTATACTTACGCTATGTCTGAAGAAAAAGTCCTATATCGCAAATATCGCCCGCAAAGCTTCAGGGAAGTTTTGGGGCAGGAACACGTCGTTGAGGCTCTTGAGGGAGCGATAAGGCTCGGACGTGTCGCCCACGCCTACCTATTTTCCGGTTCCAGAGGGACAGGAAAGACAAGCGTGGCGCGGATTCTGGCCAAGGCGCTCGGCACGAGTGAAACCGACCTGTATGAAATAGACGCCGCCTCCAATAGAGGGATTGATGACATCCGCTTACTTCGCGACGGAGTTTCGGCCGTACCGTTTGAGTCCAAGCGCAAAGTCTACATCATTGACGAAGTGCATATGCTTACCAAGGAAGCGTTTAATGCGCTTCTGAAGACTCTTGAAGAGCCACCACCACATGTGATTTTTATCCTGGCGACGACGGAGCTTGAAAAAGTACCTGAAACCATTATTTCCCGATGCCAGACATTTTCGTTTAAATGTCCATCGCAAAAGCTCTTAAGAGAAGCGGCCGAACGCATTGCAAAAAAAGAGGGATTTGTCATTGAATCTCCCGCGGCGGAACTCATCGCGCTTCTTGCCGACGGTTCATACCGCGACGCGCATGGCATACTGCAAAAGGCGATGGGCGCATCGGCCGATAAAAAAATACTGCTTTCTGAAGTGGAGAAAATCACCGGCTCTCCAAAGGGCGCGCTGATAGACTCACTCATTGAGGCGGTGGAAAAGAAAGAAGTATCCGCGGGTTTGTCGGCAATAGGGAAGGCCGTTGACCAAAATATAGATATGAAAGTCTTCGCGAAACTTTTGCTTGCGAAACTCCGCTTTGTACTCCTCCTTCGCAACGCGCCGGATATGGAGAAGGGGATACAGAATGAAGTTTCGGCGGAAGATTTTGAGTTTTTGAAAGGACTCGCTTCGGCAAAGGATTCCCGCATTACATCAGCCGTTCTCCTTGAATTCCTAAACGTCTATGACCTCATTGGCCACGCGGCTCTGCCACAGCTTCCCCTAGAACTTGCGGTGATAAAACTCACTTCTGACCAAAAGTAATCCAAGGCAGAAAATAGATACGATCGTACCTATTTTCTGGTTTGGTGTGGAATGAGGGAGGGGGTGGGACGAAAAGAAAGCGGGCAGCCGAAGCCACCCGCAGGGTAAACAACATCCAAAGGCCCGCGAGGGGCGGTGCGCAAAGCGCGACTAAGGTCACTGTTCCACCGTACGCTATACTACGTGAGCTATTTTCAGCGTCAACAAGAAAACAGGCCGGCGAACACATTCCCGTTCGCCGGCTGTCGTCAAGACATAGAGAAGGAACAACGCTTTTTCCGGCCGTTTGACTGGGGCCTCTGGCACAACCGAAAAGCGGGTCAGCTACTCCCCGCACGCTGTTGATTGTCCAAACTTGCGACATCCTTTACGAACCTATATTTGTGTCAAGGAAAAACCGGCAAGCGATGTGTGCACCCTTATAGGCTAATTCGCACGAATTAGCCTATAAGGGTGAAGAGAGTGGAGAGTTCTATGCGGACGCCGTTGTCTGAAGAGGTTTTCTGTTGTAAAGTTGTAATCTGTGAATTACGAAACTCACAATTGTCATTGCGAGTGTAGCGAAGCAATCCAGAAACAAGGCCGTGCACCCTGGATTGCTTCGGGCTTCGCCCTCGCAATGACGAGCCGAGACAGAGTTTCGTAATTCACAGTGTAATGCAAAAACATTGCGGGGTCGTCTAACGGTAGGACACGGCTCTTTGGAAGCCGGTATAATGGTTCGATTCCATTCCCCGCAGCAATTATAAGTTCTCATTTAAAACCATGTATCACAATATTGCTCCTGACATCTTCAGAAAGAGATTGATTATAGAAGGAAAGTATAACGCAAAAATTACCAGTCTTGATTTTCTGTATAACTTCCTCTTGGAGTTTACCAAACAGATTGAGGATTCCGATAAGATTATCAAAGGGTTACGAGGACCATTTGTGTTTGACCCAGCACCCTGCCGGGAAATGCCCTGCGCTTGTGCGCAGGGTTGTCGGGGTTTCCTTGCCACAGGGTATAACGCCCTGTGGTCAAGGTGCTGGGTTTACTATATGTTCGACAAAAAAGTGACCTCCAATTCCTCATATGACGGTTTTATCGTTTGGAATGAAAACGAGGTAAGCACCTACATTTGGCACAATACCAACTTTTTCACGGTGGATATTTATACCTGCTCCGACTTCAACACAAATGCCATTGTTGATTTTGTTTCAAAAAAGTTTGCGTGCATGGAGTTCACGTGGCACGAGCTACCGCAACCGGCGCCGTTTCCAGAAAATACGTCTGTGGAAATCAGAAAACTGGACGGGGTGTTGGGTTCAGGCGTTTTCGCAACCAAGTTTATTCCGAAGGAAACCTATCTCACGTATATAGACGGAGAAGTTATCTATGGAGAAAAAGAATCCGATGTCGCGAAGACACACAAGACCGCCGGCGACCATGTGATGCCATTTCAAAAGCACTTTTTTAGAAATGCTTTTAACATGCTTGCCGTTACCATTAATCACTCCTGCGAACCCAATTGCTATGTGAAGAATCTGTTTTGCATGTACAGTATGCGGGATATTGAAAAAGGCGAACAACTCACCCAGTCCTACAGCCTGATCTGTAATTCCGACTGGAAAGTTCCCGGAGGAAAATGCTATTGCGGTTCAAAGAATTGTCTCGAAAGTATTCTTCCGTGGCGTGACCTTCCCAGAAAGCATAAACTGAAGTATTTGCCGTACACATCAGATTGGATTCTGTTTGAGGAGATGAAGAAAAATGGTTTTGTAGACAAGTTGAAAGAATTATTTTGACAGGCGAAAGAAATAGTCTTTCCGAGGGTGTGCCGGAAGCCCAGATTGATATGCTTACCTTGATGATGGAGAAGAATCCCGAGCTTTTTAAACGTATCGCGGAGGAAGTGCAGGGAAAGGTAAAAGGTGGAATGAGTCAAACCGACGCGGGAATGAAGATAATGAGGAAATACGAGAACGAACTAAAGAAGCTGGTGTAGAGACACTGGACAAGCCAAATCCCCAAAGCTATGGTAGACTAATAGGGTTATAATTTTTAGTAACATAAAAACACACGTATGGCAAAAGAGAACTCTGCGTTTATGAAGCCACTCAATGTGAGTGAGGACCTCGCGGTCGTCGTCGGAAAGGGCCCGATGCCCCGTTCGGAAGTGGTGAAGAAGCTCTGGGTGTACATTAAGGGTAAGAATCTGCAGGACCCGACAAACAAGCGCAATATCAAGGCTGATGCCGCTTTGAAGAAAGTATTCGGAGGCAAGGATGTCGTCAATATGTTTGAGATGACGAAGCTTGTGTCGGTACACCTCTC
>CAYHOU010000005.1:0-16107 GCA_964358195.1 uncultured Candidatus Saccharibacteria bacterium
CAGGCCGTGGAAATAAGCCAGATTCTGGATCCCCGCATTCGCGAGGATGACAGAAGGGGGTCATTTGCGTAAGTCCTAGCTATCTTGAAAATCGGTTCTCCTCGATCTCTGTCTGCTTATTTTTATGCGTTGTATTCCTTTCGGATTTCTTCCGCCAATTGCCGCGCGACAGTCACCGCCGACACCATCTTTCCACCGAGTACCGACCAGCATTCATGCCCGTGAGAGGTTACTTCCGTTATTCGGTCATCCGGATTTTTTACCGTTTGGCTTAATGGGAAGGGGATAAACTGGGTCTCAAGAAATTCAGCGCGTTTCAGAAAAGGAGCAAAATGAATATTATTTCCCAGTATCTCGGCTTGACGCGTCGGGAGTTTTTGTATGTCTTCCGGAAACCACGGAATGCCGTTTGCTACCCGCTCTTTCACGTGGCAAGAGAAAATCACGTCTCCCAAAGTGAATAATTCGCTCTGCCCTGCCGGTAAGAAACTCATGAACCTATCCATAATCGTAAGTCCTATCGCGGGAAGCCTCGGTATCCGCAGGAGAATGAGTTCCTTAACCAGGACAGTCAGGTCCGTATGCGGGAAACCAAACCAACTGCAGAACAGATTGGAATTGCCGTACATGGCGGAAATGACGCAATCAAACGATTCAGTATATGTATGCTTTTCGTGCAGGATTGAAAGGATTTTCTTACCCTGCACAATTTTACCGGAAAGAATTTCCTCCCGTACGCGGATATCCACGTTGCGCAATTGGAGTTCCCGTCTCGCGAGCGAACGTAACAAGTCGCGGTCGTATACCGGTTCGGAGGTCTTAAAACACGCGAGCATATCCGCTGGATTAAGTATGTCCGGAGACGGAAATTCTTCCGTATACGCGAGGTAGTGACGGCGGCAAAACGAGCGGAAAGCCTCGGGGGTGATTTTAGCCGCCCCCTTCGCGATTCCATAGTAATTCGGGAAGCCTCGGACAACCGCTTCTCCCCAGACGGATTCAAAATCATCTTTTGTCCGTGCGCACTGGTCGGCCGTTTCGTCACTCTGGTGGTAATGATAGCCGTAGTGGTGCCGGTTTTGGTTCGCTTTCGTCGCTCCCTCGCAGATATCGCTATTCCGGTCGAATAACGTTACGTTGCAAAATGGCGCAAGCTCACACGCCACCGAAACGCCGAAAATACCGCCACCGATGACCGCTACGTTACGCTTTTTCAACATAGATTGGTTTCTTACGTCTCATAGACTCTTGTGCTTTTTGGACGATGACAAGAACCTTGTTTGCCGTTGTGGCGGGAACATACTGTCCCTTTCCGCCTCCGAGCGCGTGTATGAACCCGAGGAGTTCCATACGGAGCGGTTGCGTACGATAGCAGTGTATGATTTTGGTTTTTTTACCCATTTCAACAATTGTTATCGTTTGAGAAAGAAGGTCGGCATAGATTTTTCGGCGGGGAAGATACAGCGTCACCGAACGTTCTTTGGGAGCTTTGTACCAGCCCAGTTGCACATATCCACGGAGCCCTTTTCCGTATTCCAAAAAGATATCCGCTTGGTCCTCAAAACGATGATGCGGTATGCGCGTCCATCCGATGCAATAGATTTTTTTAGGCATTCCGAAGAGATATTCAAACACGTCGACTATATGCATATCAGATGTTACTACGCCGCAATCTCCCGCCGGTTCGCCGCTCCCTCCCGTAAATCGCCCCTCTACGCGGTACAGATTTTTCGTCTGACCTTTCAACAATGACTGAAGGCGCTTGGTCGCGTCATTAAAGCGAAATATATGCCCAACAGCCAGTATTTTTTTGTACCGTGTAGCCATCTTTTCCAACATTCTTCCTTCGGTAGGTGTCATTGCGAGGGGCTTTTCCACGAGGACGTGTGCGTAGGGAAGACATTTCTTAACCAGCGCATAGTGGGTTGAGACGGGGGTTACGATATCTACCGCGTCAATCTGTTTTAAGAGTTCCACCGATAGTTTTGTGTACACGTTCACGCTAAGCGAACTAAGAGCGCTTTCGGATATCGCGCTTTTTGATACAACACCCGAAAGGAGAATTTTCTTCTCACGGTGAAGCGCGAGGAGCACTTCAAGGTGATGTGTGCCGAACCTACCGACTCCGACAAGTACTATGCGCGGTCTCATACTAATGTGAAGTGACGTCCGTATCTTTTTTTTCTCCAACATAATAGAGCATGGCGGATACTTCTATGGAGCGCGGGAAAAAATAAAAAAGCAGGTCAAGAAAACGGAGCGGCGACAAAAGCACCATAAAAAAGTACGTCGCGAGGTTGTACGCGGCTTCGGAAACGAGCGAGAAGGGTAAAGCGAAAATATACATTAACAGCGTAACCAATGCGGAAGCCGGACCCCCGAGCATTCCTATTTTCCTCGGCGTAAAATCGTAGAATTGTTGTTTCAACCCTTCGTGGGTAAGGCGGGTATAATCGTTCGGGGATGCGTGGAACGGGAAGAGAAAAGGAATGCTGATGTAGACAAAACCTCCCGGTTTTACGACGCGGCATATTTCGCGTATGACCTGTTCCGGATTCGGCGTATGTTCAATCGTGGATTCGGAAATGAGCATATCAACCGAGTTATCCTTGAAGGGGAGCGTTGCCGCGTCCGCCACAATATCCACGTTCGTAAACGGGAACATATCAAGATTAACCACATCAGGATGCACCCTTGTGATGCCCGAACCGACGTTAAGCAGTATTTTTTCCCGCGCGTTTTTTCCGTACAGTTCTGTAATCGTCCTTCTCGGTTTTTGGCCCAGATACGAAATGTTGCCGACGGCGTAGGTTACAAACATGAAAAAAGACGGCCATCTTTTTATAAAATCTTTTAAACGATTTACAAACCGGCCAGCCTCCGTGGTATATTTTTTGACGATATGGTCGCTGTGCGAGTTGAAATGGAACGCGGAGCTGGTAACGGAATATGTGGCGGAACACGCTCCGCAAAGCAGATTTCCTCCCGTGCGCGACAATGTTCCGGCTTCGCACCTCGGACACCTGAGCGATCTTATGAATTTATTTTCCGTTATTTTCATAAATATAGGACCTACGCAGAAATGCATTTTAGGGTGTCATTCCCGCGTAGGCGGGAATCCAGGCCGTGGAAATAAGCCAGATTCTGGATCCCCGCATTCGCGAGGATGACAGAAAGGGGTCATTTGCGTAAGTCCTAAAAT
The DNA here is from genome assembly GCA_964358195.1 of uncultured Candidatus Saccharibacteria bacterium. GTDB lineage: Bacteria > Patescibacteriota > Minisyncoccia > Phycocordibacterales > UBA10002 > UBA10002. The sequence goes on from CAYHOU010000005.1 coordinate 3,203, forward strand.
ACCAATAAGTCTATGATACGAATCTGCAAATACCTACTAATAGGGGTACCTAGTTTACAGTCTACGACTGCAAGCTGACTATTTCCACTGCGACTACAGTATTACTTCACCACGGGAATAACAATCTACAATACTAGCCCCATAATGGTATATTCAAGATTTTACAAGTATACGGCACAAGGATACAATGTGAAATATGGCGTCTTTTTTTCGGAGACATCTTCTGGCGATTGTATGCACTTTTTTAGTAAGTGCAATGTACGGGATGCCCAATGTCCTATTTATTTTGTCTTTGGGCGGTAGTTATCAGGGTATTCCGATGTTGCAGACTCCGAATGAGGATGCCTATCTCGCCAGAATCCAAGAAATCATAGACGGTCATCCTGCACTCGGGTCGCCGTACTTTTTTGAGTACAAAGGGGAACTACCCATCACGCCGCCGACCGGAGAATTTCTCTACGCGCTGCCCAGTTTGATATTCGGTCTTTCCGCCTCCGCAGTCTTGATTTTGAGTAAATTTTTGCTGCCCGCTCTTTTATTTTTTCTGGTGTACCTGCTTGTCTTGCGGCTCACCGAAAAAGGAGGAGTAACGCAGAGAATGAACGCGATTGCAGGCGGATTCTTTGTGGTCATTGGTTACGATTTAGTGGATTACCGTACCGTATTTTCCTATCTTTCAGGCACCGATTCTCCGGGGTCGTTTTTGTTATGGGCGCGCCCGGTTAATCCAATTCTCGGCGCGATATTCCTGTTTTCTTTTTTATTGTTGGTGTGGGCACTTATACAGAAAACCACGTACCGAAAGAGTTTGATACTCGGTGCGGGGGTTTTTTTGGCCCTCATGATGGGCAGTTATTTTTTCAGTTGGGGCATTGCGGTCTCGGTTCTTGCAATGCTCGTCTTATTTTTACTTTTTCGGAAAGAATACGCCCTGTCAGGCACGCTTGCGCTTATTGTTCCCGTAGGTGCGATGCTCGCCTCTCCTTATTGGTACAGTATGTGGCAAGCGAGCAAAAGTCCGTGGTATGCAGACTCGGTACTTCGGAGCGGTCTTTTTTACACGCATTACCCGCTTCTTAACAAACTTCTCCTTGCGGCGCTTGTTTTTTATATTTTGACGATAGGCCTTGATTATTTCTGGAAGAGAAAAAGAGGAATCACCTTTCAGGCGGAAGAGTGGCACTTCTTCTGTCTCGCGTGTATCCTCGGCGGTTTGTGGGCGTTCAGCCAGCAGATAGTAACGGGCAGAACGCTGTGGCCATATCACTTCGTACAATACACCATCCCGCTCTCCATAGTTGTCTTCATGACCCTCCTTTACAACGTCATACGGGAGAAAAGTCACTATCTCTGGGGAATAGTAGTCGGCATTGTCGCTCTCTCTTCCGTATACTTTGGCATCTACACGCAGATGCATGTGTACGCGACATCGTATCCTCGGTACGAGCGGATACAGAACTACGCGTTTCTCTTTGATTGGTTGAATGCGCAGAAAGAAGAGTGCGTTGTATTGCAGGCGGGCGCGGAAGAGGGAATTGAAGGTCTCGGTATCGCCATACCCGCTTTTACCCACTGCGATGTATACAACTCGGCTACGACATCTTCGCTCATGCCCGAAGAACGAATCGTACATAATTACCTGGTCCATCTTTTCATGAACGGCGTTACTCCCGAGACGCTTTCCGCGTATCTCAAAGAGCACCAATCTGAAGAACGAACGTATTTGTACTCCAACTGGAAGGGAGTATTCGGCGTCAAAGAATTTCCTGATTTCGGGGACGCTACATTAGAGACGCGTATGGCGGAAATGCCCGCGACCTATACCAAGTTCTTCACGAAAGATATAGGAACGGAGCTCAAAAAATATCGGCTTGATTTTGTTTTATCCGTCGGTCCGTTACCCGAGACTATCACAAAACGGTTACCCGGAATGACTTTGGCGAAAGAGTTCGCAAATATCTTTATCTATCAAATATAGACACATGGAGACAATCACAAAGGGATTACGACGCATCTTTGATTTGTATGAAGGAATCCGCTTGTCCCTCTCGCTCTCTAGGGCAAAAGGCACTATCGGGAGTAATGGGAACAGGCATCTACGGGTACGCCTGCTCCGACGGGGGATTGAAAAACTTCAAAAAGCGGTGCAGGACGTCGGTTACACACAAGGCATCCTTGTGTGTGGCGAGGAAACATACGCGTATGTCGGAGGAGTGTTTCTCAATATGAAGGGCACCAATCGGTACCTGAAAGTTATTGGCGACATGGAAGGAAACGAAGGAGAAAAGATACGCGCATTTCTTACGTCAAAAGGAATCAATGTCCGCACGATGGTTGATCTCGGCGCAAACTTCGGTGAAATAAGTTTATACTTCTGCAGGCGGTGTCCTCACGCGAAGATTCTTGCCGTGGAAGCGTCTCCTGATAACTTCCATCTTCTTGAATCCAATGTCAGGTTTCAATCGTTTCCAACAGAGAACCTTACGCTTGTATGCGAAGCAGTGAGCGACCGAAAAGGGTTCGTGGATATCACGACGGGAGTTAGCGCGGAAAATATCATCGTCCGCTCCGGTATTCACCTAAAGGAGGCGGACCGCGGAAAGAAAATTGAAACGGTACGGGTTTCCTCGGATACGCTCCAGTCACTTATGTCCCGCTTCGGCTTCGCATCACTCGATTTTCTGAAGGTTGATATTGAAGGGTCAGAGCCGCTCCTCTTTGAATCTCTGAAAGTATGCTCGAGTAACATTCATGCCATACTTATTGAAGTTGGCGATAAAGCGGACCACCACGCGTACCTCCCGCTTATGCGATTCTTATTCGCGGAGTACCAGGGAGCGTACGATGCCGTGACCGGAAACAGATGGGCTTCATTTGAAGCGTTTGAAAAAGATATGCTATCCTCATACGCGCAGGATGTTTGGTTCGTGAGAAAGGGTGAGAAACTTTAGCGCCCGCTTTTGGGTTACCATAGGCACATCTTTGTTATCAGTAGTTCATTTGACCATGAAAAGTACTGCGCGGAGCGCCGTTTCCGCTTCCGGTAAAACGGGTAAAAAAGCGTTACTTACGGGGATTACGGGACAGGATGGCTCGTATCTTGCTGAACTCCTGCTTGAAAAAGGATATGAAGTATACGGCCTTCAGCGGCGCGCCAGTATGCCGAACACCTTTCGCGTGGACCACCTCACGGGCGAAAAAAACGGGAACCGTTTTTTTATGACCTATGCCGACCTTTCCGACAGCTCCAATCTGCTCCGCGTCGTCAATAAAGTACAACCTGACGAGATTTACAACATCGGCGCGCAAAGTCATGTGGGCGTCAGTTTTGATATCCCTGAATATACCGCGAACATCAACGCACTCGGGCCGCTCCGAATTTTAGAAGTGCTTCGGAATCTTCGTCTTCCCGCGAAATTTTATCAGGCGAGCTCTTCGGAAATGTTCGGTGACGTCCTTGAAACTCCGCAGAAGGAAACCACGCCGTTCAATCCGCAGTCGCCGTACGGTCTCTCAAAAGTATTCGCGTTCCACATCACGAAAATCTTCCGCACAGGATACGGTATTTTTGCTTCAAACGGGATTCTCTTCAACCATGAGTCGCCAAGGCGCGGGTTCAACTTCGTGACCCGTAAAATCACTCTTGGCCTTTCCCGCATTAAGCTTGGTCTTTCAAAAGAGCTCCATCTCGGTAACTTGGACGCGAAGAGGGATTGGGGGTATTCCAAGGACTATGTGGAGGCGATTTGGATGATTCTTCAGCACGAAAAACCGGATGATTTTGTCATCGCAACCGGCGAAACTCATTCAGTCCGTGAGTTCGTTGTAGAAGCGGGGAAACATCTCGGTATGGATATCGTCTGGAAAGGTTCGGGTCTCCGGGAAACGGGCGTTGACCGTAAGACCAGCAAAACGATTATCCGCATTGACCCGCAATATTTCAGGCCGAACGAAGTGAATTTTTTGCAGGGTGACTCCTCAAAAGCAAGAACACTACTCGGTTGGAAGCCCAAAACGACTTTCAGCGCACTCGCCAAATTAATGGCGGAGGAAGACGTGCAATACGTGGAGCGCGAATCATCGCTCGGGCGGAAAGACGTTTCGGCCCGCAAACTTTCGATTACGTGACGTATGATGGAAGAAATTGTTCACAAAAATATTCTCGTCGCGATACTCATCCGCTCGTATACGCACGGGTCGCATCCGGTGACATCTCCGAAGGAAGCCCTGCAGGTTATGACGATTAAACGGGAAGCGGGGGAGAAAGTAGCGCCTCACATCCACATTCCGCGGAAAAGAGCAACCGACCAGCTTTCGGAATGCCTCGTTGTGCAAAAAGGAAAGATTAAAGTCAGTCTGTATGGCGAGGAAGCGAAGCCATTCACTGTTTTTGAGGTGAAGGCGGGCGAAGCCCTTTTCATCCGCGGGGGAGGACACTCCGTTGAATATCTTGAACCGACCGAAATGATTGAGTTCAAGAACGGACCGTATGAAGATGATAAAAAAGCACTCTAGCCGGTCCGCTCTGCTTCATGCGCGTCTGCATCATCACAACGAAATATAACTTCAAAGTCTCCGGCGGTTCCGTCGGCGATATTGACCTGCGCGCGAGAATACTTACCGACCTCGGTCACGAGGTTACCGTCGTGAGCGCGTTTTCAAGATTTAACAGCGACCTTCCAGGATTCCCGTACACGTTTAAGGCGGAGGATATAGGAAGTGCAGGCCTTCTCGGCATACAGATAGGAATCTACCGTCTCCTCAAAAAATATGAGCGGGAGACCGATATTTTCCACGTGGACGGGCAGGTGTTTCTCTACGGCGCAGGCTGGTACCGTTTTTTCGGCGGCAAGGCGAACGTGCTTGGATTTTTCAATCATTGGCCAAACGCATGGGCCGACGAGACGGTGGGAAACGCGCCGCCAGTAACTCCTCTTCTGCAGCCGGTTAAGGCACTCAAAAAGCGGGTACGTTTTTTTCTTGAGCGATGGTTTGGTGTCCCGCTTGCCAACCGTATGGATGCGATTATCTATAATACGCCACCACTCGCGGAAAAGTTCTTGGGTTTCGGATTCAAGAAGGGATATGTGCTTCCGGACTTCGCAGATACCGAAGGAATGCGAAAGCGCGAGGGAATGGACGCGGAAAAAATCCTCTCCCGCCAGAATCCTTCCGAAGGAATCGTTACCCTGTTATGCGCCGGCAGGATGTTGCCGGAAAAAGGATTTGCTATGGTTGTCCGCGCGTTCGCATGGATTCCTAATAAAGAAAAGTACCGAGTCATTTTGAGCGGTACGGGGCCGGAATTTAATACCCTCAAGAAATTGATTGCCGACTCACATCTTGAAGAATTCTTTTATTTACCCGGCTGGGTGGCAAGAGAAAAATTGCTTGATTTCTTCCGTCAAGCTCACGTGTTTATCTTCCCGAACTGGTGGCCGGAGTACGGAGCGATAGTTCTTGAAGAGGCGATGTCATTCGGTTTGGCCAGTATTATTCCTCGGGGCGGAGCGCTTGAATGGCTGTCCGGAGGCGCCGCGGCTACGTTCAGGCAGGGTGATATCGCGGATTTGGCGAGCGTTATGGAAAAACTCGGGAAAGACCAACATCTTCGTACTCATATCGCGCAAAACCAACTGTCGCACGTGCGTACACTGGACTATCGGAATTTAGGTATTCGGTTGGAAGCGATATTGAAGTCCCACACTATCCAGCAGACGAAGGGCTAGTTATGTCCTGTGTTGCTCGCAGTTTCTTTGCAAGCACATCGGCGAGAGGTTCCAGTGCCGCTTTTCGTTTTGCGGCATCGAACTCCTGTTCCCAGATATGAAAGAACGGCAGAGTGGCGGCCTCGGTATAAATGGCCGCGATGAAGTGAAGTAACTCCTCTTCATTGAAATGAAACTTCTCTAGCTGTTCCTGTACCACGTACGGTAAGTGGCTCATATCGGAGCATTTCTTCACCATAGAAAGCGTATTGTAGAATTGGTCTCCGAACACAATAACGGGTTTGCCGAGGAGAAGAGCCTCCAATCCAATAGAACCGCTCACGGTAAAGACAAGCCGTGCTTTCTCTATGAGCGTAAGACCCATGATGGACGGGTCAATCAGGCGCACATTAGGTATTTTTTTCAGTTCGGCATAAAAAGAGCGCGGCCGATACGAAACCATTTGCGGATGTTCTTTGACATACAACATACATCCTACGGGAAGCGCCTTTGCCGTCTGTCGTATGAGGTGAAGCTGGTCGGTGGCGAAGGGAGCGTGAAGCAGGAGCGCCATTTCGGGTTCCAGATGAAGTCCAAAAAAAACATAATCCCCCGCCTCGTCAAATCGGTCGTACAAGTCAGCGACCCCGTAGAGATTACGCACTTTTCGGGTGAGGTGGTCTTTGAAAAAGTACCACGGATGGATATATGAGTAATCGTGCCGCTCCTTACGCGTCATGTGCCGATAGAGCATACGGCAGAACCACCCGAGAGAACGGATGAAATTTCCCGGCCAAAGAAAAGAAAGTTGCTTCCGGCGGTTTACCGGTTGTTCTTCGGGTGTGCGCACGCTATCAAACGGGGCAGGGGCTTTCCTAAAATCGGCTAGAAATGCCCGTGCCTTGTGATATGAGGCGTCTTTCTTTCCGTCCGCAAGTGTGGCTCGGAAGAGTCTTTCTACGTCGGTGAACCTATCGAATGCTTCACTAATGACGAATGTTTCTTTGAGTGAAGTGGCGAGAATATAGAGCGTTTTGATACCCTTCTTCTCCGCGATTTTCGTGAGGAGCATACTGGGCAATGAACAATTCACCGAAAGTACAATGACATCCGGTTTTTCCGTCTCAAGAAAAGAAAGCACCGCCTTTATGTTTACCTGCAGAATCCTGAGCATTTCTTCGTGCGTGTATTTCGGCGTGTTCCAAGGATATTCCCGCACCAACTGTTGAAACATAATAATACGGTCAATGCTGAGGTATGGCCACAGGGTGGGCGTACCGTACTCACGTTCAAATGCCCGTAGGAAATCCATATCCAGCTTCTCATCCTTGTATCTCGCGTGTACGTCTTCATCCAGCACGAGCGTGCGATAGGAGATATCTTTTTGCGAACGCAAAAACTCATAGCCGGCGCGCACCTGCACATATCCGCAGAACTGTTCCATTCCGTACTTCTCCTTGAGCCAGAGGGCTAGAGAATGTCCGATATAGGAGAAATTTCTTTGTAGCAAAAAACAAACATTCATAGAGGTTGTACGGGTATTGTAATTAGGACTTACGCACTTTCTCGTTTCTTGGTGTCATTCCCGTGGAAACGGGAATCCAGAGTATGCAGTATGGCCCTGGATTCCCGCCTACGCGGGAATGACAGAAGGGGAAAGGGATGAAATATACTAAAGTGCGTAAGTCCTAGTAATATAACTAATATATCAGGTATATGGTTATGACTATATTGATGGCTCCATTCTGACGCCTATGCTCGCTACCTCAAAAACCAAACCGCGTGTTGTTGTTTTTGTGCAGGCGCGGATGGGGAGTACCCGTCTTCCCGGAAAGATTATGCGAAACATCCTCGGCAAGCCCGTGCTTTTGCATCATATCCCGCGCATACGGAGAGCGAAAACAGTTGATGAAGTTGTGGTCATTACTACCACGAGTACAACCGACGACATAATCGCCGTGCTGTGTGCCGAAAACAACATCCCGTCTTATCGGGGAAGCGAGCTTGACCTCTTGGACCGACATTATCAGGCCGCAAAAAAATATAAGGCGGATTTCGTGGTTAAAATTCCTTCCGATGGTCCGCTGACGGATCCGGCTATCATTGATGAAGTACTTGAGCTTTGGCTTAAAAACCCCGACAAATACGACTATGTCAGTAATTATCATCCGCCGACTTTTCCCGACGGTCTTGATGTGGAAGGATGTCCGTTCCCAATCCTAGAGATTGCGTGGAAGGAAGCGAAAAAACCACATGAGCGTGAACATACGTTCCCCTTTATCTGGGACCATCCCGAACGATTCAACATTGGCAATGTGGTAAATCCGCGTGGCAATATGTTTTTAACGCACCGCTTCGCGCTTGATTATGAGGAAGACTTCCAGTTTATGAGAGCAGTTTTTGGATATTTCAAAGAGACACCTCTGTTTACCGCGGACGACGTGATTTCTTTCCTTAAGAAGCGGTCGGACATTCTAGAGTTGAACAAAAAATATAACGGCGTAAACTGGTATCGAACGGTGCCAGGTGAACTTAAAACGGTCGGATCGGAGCTGTATCGGGAAGAACCGAAACAGAGATGATTTCTATCTATGTCGTACTCGCAGCCCAAAAAATTTAAATTAACCAACTCTCTGCGCCTGCTCAAAGAGTCCAAGCGCATCATTCCCGGAGCCAGTCAGACCTTAAGCAAAGGTTATACGCAATGGAGTGTTGGCGCTTCGCCGCTCTTCATTGAACGCGCCAGAGGATGTGAAGTGATCGATGTGGACGGCAACACCTACATAGATTTTGCAATGGGTCTTGGCCCGTTTCTCCTCGGCTACAACGATGTGGATATCAATCGGGCCGTTCGTACACAACTTACAAAGGGGACCATGTTTACCTTACCTCATCCGTTGGAAATAGAGGCCGCGAAGCTTATCATAAAGTACGTACCGAGCGCGGAAATGGTTAGGTTCGGAAAGAACGGAAGCGATTCCACCACGGCGTCAATCAGGTTGGCGAGAGCGTATACAGGCAAAGATTTGATTATCGCCTGCGGATATCACGGGTGGCATGATTGGTATATTTCATCCACCGAAAGAGACGCAGGTATTCCAAAGGTCATGAAGTCGCTCATACGAACAGTTCCCTATAATGACCTTGATGCGCTACAGCGCGTAGTCGCGGAAAATAGAGGAAAGATTGCAGGCATGATTCTGGAACCCGTGTACACTATCCCGCCCAACGCGGGCTACCTTGAAGCCGTGCGCGCTCTCACCAAAAAGGAGGGAATCGTTCTTATTTTTGACGAAATGTTTTCCGGCTTTCGTTGGTCTTTAGGCGGAGCCCAGCAGTATTTTAAGGTAACACCCGACCTTTCCTGTTTCGGGAAGGCGATTGGAAACGGTTTTCCCGTAAGCGTTATTACCGGTCGGCGCAACATCATGCAAAAGTTTGAGGATGTCTTTTTTTCATTTGCCTATGGAGGAGAGACACTCTCGCTTGCTGCCATTATTGCCACCATACACAAAATGAAAGAAGAAAATGTGCACGCCTATATCTGGCGGATAGGAGAACTATTGAAGACCGGAATCGGGCGCCTTATAGAAAAACATGATACGAAAGACTTCATGTCAATCATTGGATATCCGGTAAAAAGCGCGTTCAATTTTAGCGGCACGAAGAGCGTCTCTCCGCTTCACATGAAAACGTATTTCCAACAAGAGTGCGCCAAGCGAGGAGTTCTGTTCATCGGCTACCATCTGCCGGCCTATGCGCATAGAGTAAAGCATATTACGCGCACATTGCAGGTGTACGATGAAGTGATAGGTTTGTTTAAAAAGGAAATGAAGCAGGGTACGCTTATCAAGCATTTGGAAGGTACGGTCGTAACGCAGGTCTTCAAGAATGTAGGAGACAGAAGCAGTGGCGTGGCATCAAAGCCTCAGCGCAAATGATTATGAGTTCTAGCAAAAAAACAGTGCTTGATCTTGCGGACCTGAAAGGGAAAACCGCGGTAGTGACTGGAGGTGGAGGGCATTTAGGATCTCGAATGAGTGAGACGATTCTTGAACTTGGAGCGAAGGTTATCGTCGTTGGACAGTATGCGGAAAAAATCCTTCCTTTGACGAAGCGGTTCGGTAATCGCATCAGTTTTATTTCCATTGACCTTAATGATAAGGAGTCGGTACTCTCGCTTCGGGAGAAACTTCCTACCCCGCTACATATCTGTATCAACAATGCGTATACGTGGCCAACACAAGTCCATTTTGAGAAGGCCGACTGGGACGCTGTAGAGAAAACGCTTGTTTCCGGTATCCTTTCTCCGATTTTTGTTTCCCAAATCGCGTTTGAAAAAATGACGGAGGGTGGGTCAGTCATCAACATTGCGTCAATGTACGGAATGGTGTCCCCCGATTTTAGAATGTATCGGGATAGCGGAATGGGGAATGCCATTGAATACGGAGCGGCAAAGGCGGCGATTATTCAGATGACGAAATATCTCGCGGTGAAAGGCGCTCCAAAAGGAATCAGGGTCAACGCCATAAGTCCCGGGCCCTTCTCAAAGCCGGGCGCCTTTGATAACGGCAAGGAGTGGTTTAGGGAGGAACTTAACGCGAAAGTTCCGCTCGGCAGAATTGGCGAGAACAGAGAACTGAAAGGAACGATTGCGTTTTTGGCTTCCGACCTTTCATCGTATATGACCGGACAGAATCTAGTCGTGGATGGGGGATGGACAGTGTGGTAAAAAGCAGTTTGTGTGTATGAACTCAATTGGAATTATGCAGGGACGGCTGACTCCGCGAAAAGGCCGTCCGATACAATTTTTCCCTTTTGATGGGTGGAGAAGCGAATTTGCCGACGCGGCTTCTATAGGCCTCCGAGAAATTGAGTTTATTTTTGACGCCGAGCGCTATGAGGAGAATCCGCTGTGGAGGAAAGAGGGAAGAGAGGAGATACGCGCGCTCATTCAAAAGTCGGGAGTCGTCGTGAACACCGTTTGCGCCGATTATTTTATGGTGAATCCTTTTTTTCGCGGAAGCACGGAGGATATGAGGAGAGGAGTCGGCATACTCACGCAGCTTTTGGCGTACGCAAGCGAGATAGGTGCGCACGGCGTTGAGATACCCTTTGTTGACAATTCATCCATTAAAACCGCGGAAGAGGAGGATGCCGTTTTCCGCATACTTACCGAGGTACTGCCGATTGCAAAGAAGTGTGCTGTCTGGATAGGACTTGAAACGGATTTTCCGCCAGAGCGGTTCAAGGCATTTCTTGAGCGGTTCCGGGATTCGTCTATTCGCGCCAACTACGATACGGGCAACAGCGCGGGTCTCGGATATGATCCGGAAGAAGAACTCTCGGCATACGGAACGTATATTGGGAACATCCATATTAAAGACCGGAAACTTCATGGAACGACCGTGCCACTTGGCACCGGCGACACTTCGTTTGGTGAGTTCTTCAGCGCGCTCAAAAGGCTTGGATATTCCGGAAGCTTTATTCTCCAAGCGGCCCGCGGTGAAGATGGCGGTGAGAAAAAGGAGGTTGCCGGACAGAAAGGATTTCTCATTAATTGCCTCACGAAGTATAGTTAACCGTCTATGGAAAATTCCACGCTCAAAGAATTCAAACTCGGCGGAACACTTGCGCTTATTACCGGTGGCGCGGGGCTTCTGGGCGTCAAGCACGCGGAAGCGATTCTCGAAGGGGGCGGCACCGTGGTGCTCGTAGATATCAGCGAATCCAAGTTGAAGAGGGCGGTAGCGACGCTTCGTAAAACATACGGAAAGAAAAAAGTCTCCGGTTACCTTCTTGATATTACGAATGAAGTCCACATCAAAAAAGTTATCGGAGCGATAACGAAAGAGGTGGGTCCAATTGGAATCCTCATCAATAACGCCGCGAATAACCCGCATGTATCGGCAGACGCAGGGGTCCGCGATACACGGCTTGAGTCGTTTCCTCTCGCGACGTGGAACGACGATATCGCCGTCGGACTGACCGGAGCGTTTCTTATGGCAAAACACATCGCACCGGAAATGGCGGCCCGCGGAAAAGGAGTGATTCTGAATATCGCGTCCGACCTCGGTGTCATCGCACCCGACCAACGGCTCTATCGGCAGAAGGGGATACCCCCAAACGCCCAACCTGTCAAACCGGTCTCCTATTCCGTGGTGAAGCATGGGCTTATCGGGCTTACGAAATATCTCGCTACGTACTGGCTCGGGAGCAACATACGGGTTAACGCGGTCGCTTTCGGGGGCATTTTACATGACCAGCCGCAGGAATTTTTGGAGAAACTTACTCATCTCATTCCTCTCGGAAGAATGGCGAAGAGCGATGAATATAAAGGCGCAATACTTTTCCTGTGCTCGGATGCGTCTTCGTACGTGAACGGCGCGACCGTCATTATTGACGGAGGACGGACAAGTTGGTAGCCGTAATTCTCCACAGCTGTCATTCCCTTGAAAAAGGGAATCCAGTATTTCATACGATTTTTCTGGATTCCTGCTTCCGCGGGAATGACACCGATTGCGTAAGTCCTATTCCGTAAAGGTCTTCTCAACCTCCTGACAAATAGCGTGAATGAGCGCGATTTGTATCTCTTGAATATGCGAGGTGCGTTTGTCCGCCATGGCAATGACGATATCAGGGAGATTTACAAGCGCACCACCCCCGTTTCCCAAAATGCAAATACTTTTAATTCCGAGTTCCTTTGTTTTCTCTACCGCGCGGACGATATTTCTGGAGTTACCGCTCGTTGAAATGCCGATGAAAATATCTTCCGGTTTCGCGAACGCTTCAAGCTGTCTCGCGAATACGTCTTCAAATTCATGGTCGTTGCCCCACGCGGTGATGGTCGGAGAAGAAGTAAGCGCGATAGCGGGACGCGCGTGGCGTTCCCGCGTAAAACGCCCGACAAACTCGGTGGCAAAGTGCTCTGCGTCAGCCGCGCTTCCGCCGTTTCCGGCAATGAGAAGTTTCCCGCCTTTTCTGAAGCACTCCCCAATGAGGGTAATCGCTTCGGCCGTGTTTGTGAGGAGGGGAGCGTCTTTCCGCACCTGCTCAAAAAGTGCGCTTGTTTCCTCAAGATACCGAAGAAGCGGGTCTTTTTTCTCTGTTACTTTTGTCATAAACAGTGGTTATATATATACTATAGGACCTACGCAAAACTCATTTTTAGGAGTGTCATTCCCGCGTAGGCGGGAA
>CAYHOU010000006.1:0-14297 GCA_964358195.1 uncultured Candidatus Saccharibacteria bacterium
ATCGGACTTGACCTTGATACGGAACACGCGGGCGCGTTCAGCACCGCCAGAGAAGCGGCGCATATGCTTGCGTACGGCCTTGAAAAATTCCCGTCTATATTTTCTGAAACGCGGTGGAGCGAACTAACACTCGCTGGAGATAGGGAGAAGCATGATGCAAAAAACACTAATAAGGAAACAGGTAATTTCCCCTTGCTTATCGCCTCAAAAACGGGATACACTGACCTTGCCGGCGGGAATCTCGTTATCGCGTTTGACGCCGGTTTCAATCATCCGATTATTGTTTCCGTCCTCGGTTCCACGATTGATGGCAGGTTTACCGACGCGGAAGCACTGGTGTGGGCAACATTAGAAAGCTTATAGCTGATAGCTTATAGGAAAGGTGTGTTTTTCTTGAACCTAACAGCTATAAGCTATAAGCTATAAGCTATGCTTTTGGATTTAATCAAAGTTTTCCTCCCCGCTCTCCTCGCGTTCGCGCTAGGCATCTGCATCACGCCCGTTATCAGCCACTATTTATACTCGCACCGAATGTGGAAGAAGAGGACGGGAAAAAGCGACGAAACCCCTCTTTTCAATAAACTGCACGAAACGAGAGAGACAGGCACACCGAGAATGGGAGGAGTGATTATCTGGATTTCCGCCGCCATCGCCATCGTGGGCATTTACACGTTGGCCGGTTTTTCCGACATACCGCTTATCGCGAAGCTGGACTTTTTAAGCCGAAGCCAGACGTGGATTCCGTTTGCAGCATTGCTTATAGGCGCGTCCATCGGACTTATTGATGACCTTTTGGAAGTCCGGGGAACAGGGGATTATAAGGCGGGCGGACTTTCGCTCGGGAAGCGCCTGCTTGTCGTCGGCGTCGTGGGCCTTCTCGCCGGCTTTTGGTTCCACTATAAACTTGATGTAACGACTATTGGCATTCCATATTTCGGACTGCTCCATCTCGGATGGCTTATTATCCCGCTCTTTACGCTCCTCATGCTCGCGGTTTATTCGGGTGGTATCATTGACGGCATTGACGGCCTCGCGGGAGGTATTTTTGCTGTAATCTTTGGCGCGTATGGCGCGATTGCGTTTTTCCAAAGTCAGATAGACCTCGCCGCGTTTTGTGCCGCGCTTCTCGGGGGCATTCTCGCGTTTCTCTGGTTCAACATCCCGCCCGCGCGATTCTATATGTCGGAGACGGGAAGTATGGCGCTCACGCTTACTCTCGCGATAGTCGCGTTTATGACGGACTCGCTTGGTGAAGGGGAGGGATTGTTCGTGCTCCCCATTATCGCCTTTCCACTCTTCGCAACCAGCGCGTCGGTTATTTTACAAAAACTATGGAAGCGTTTCTTCGGGGGAAAACTTTTGATTATTTCACCACTACATCATCATTTTGAAGCCATCGGCTGGCCATCCTATAAAGTGACTATGCGTTACTGGGTACTCTCGGTCATCTTTGCGCTCCTTGGTCTTATTGTGACGCTGGTCAGTTAATAGAGATGTAGGATTTAGGATTAAAGATTTACGTAAAGTTAGGAGCGACACCACAGGGCGTTAGACCCTATGGGTCGCACCGAAACTCTGCGCAGAAGCGCAGAGTGTCCCCCATTCGTGTGCGCTATTCGTTAAGCGTATCTACTATGAAGCATTTTTCCCTGAAAAACCTTCGCGCGCATCTCATCGTCTCAAATAAGCCGGACGCGTGGCTTTTTTGGATTATTATCTGTCTTGTCGTTTCGGGTTTTCTTATTTTCCTTTCTGCTTCTCTCGGTCTGCTTGCCCGCGACGGAGCGAGCTTCGGCACTATCGCCACAACGCGGCTCTTGGCAACCATACTCGGAGCGGGGATCGCATACCTCGCTTCCGTCATCCACTACAAACACCTTCGGCAGTATGCGCTCGCGATACTACTCGCGGCGATTGTGCTTACGGCACTTATCTTCGTTCCGGGAATCGGACAGGAGCACGGGGGAGCGCGTCGGTGGATATCTCTATTCGGTTTTTGGTTCCAGCCGGCAGAGTTCTTGAAAATCGCTTTTGTTGTCTACACCGCCGCGTTTTTCGCGACCGTCAAGGGTAAGGTACAGACATTTTCGTATGGACTTCTTCCACTTTTCGCGCTTCTTGGTATCGCAGGATTCCTGCTTCTGCTCCAGCCCGACACCGATACGTTTGTCGTGCTCTTTATGGCGATGTTTGCGATTTTTCTCGCGGCGGGAGGACGGCTCCGCCACATCGGCATCATGATACTTACCGGTGTTATCGCCATTAGTTTTCTTATCGCGTCAAAGCCCTACCTTATGGAGCGTATCACGACATTTTTAAATCCCGCGGCTGACCCGCAGGGTACGGGCTGGCAGGTGCAACAATCGCTTATCGCCATCGGTTCGGGTGGACTCACGGGAAAAGGATTCGGCCAAAGCGTGCAAAAGTTTTCGTACCTTCCGGAACCCATCGGCGATTCAATTTTTGCCGTAGCGGGAGAGGAGTTCGGCTTTTTCGGGACGGTTACGCTTATTTTGTTGTTCCTCGCACTACTGCTTCGTGGACTTCGCATTGCTTCCCGCGCGCCAGATCTCTTTAGTGGACTCCTCTCTATCGGTATTGTTATACTCATAGGTGCTTCAGCTTTTATGAATATCGCGTCAATGCTCGCGATTATACCGCTTTCCGGACTCCCGCTCGCGTTTGTGAGTCACGGGGGTACGGCACTCGTTATGACGCTGTTTGAAGCGGGGATATTGCTGAATATATCGCGCTACCAAAGGAATTAAATATCAAATCTCGAATACCAAATATCTAAAAAAATATTGAATACCAAATACCAAAAAATAAAAATTAGATTTCTAAATTTTTTTGCTGATTATTGTTTGTTTTTCGAGATTCGAAATTAGATATTCGATATTATGAAAATCCTATTTACTGGTGGCGGTTCAGGAGGGCACTTCTACCCTATCATCGCAATTGCGGAGGAAGTGCTTGCGCTGTCCAAGGAAGAGCGGCTTATCGCCCCACAGTTTTTTTTCATGGCGCCGGAACCCTACGACGCAGGAACGCTATTTGAACATGAAATTACGTTTATCCGCATCTCCACAGGGAAGCTCCGCAGGTATGCTTCGTTCAAAAACATTTCCGATATGTTCAAAACCGCATGGGCGGTTCTCAAAGCGACGGTTAGTATGTTCCGCATCTATCCCGATGTTGTGGTGGGGAAGGGAGGATTCGGCAGTTTTCCGGCGCTCTTCGCCGCGCGTTTCTGGAAAATCCCCGTCATCATCCACGAATCGGATTCGGTGCCCGGCAGAGTAAACAAGTGGGCGGGGAAGTTCGCCGTGCGTGTCGCCGTTTCGTTCGCGGATGCCGCGAATTCGTTCAAGAAAGAAAAGGTGGCGTACACCGGCAATCCGTTGCGGCGTGAGATTTTCTCCGAAGGCGTACCCGAGCGAAGTGAATTCAGCCTTGAGAAAGATAGCAAGGTGATTTTCGTCATTGGCGGTTCGCTCGGTTCCGTGACTGTTAACGAAGCATTGCTCCAAAGTCTTCCCGATGTGGTGAAGGAGTACGAGGTGATACACCAGACGGGGAAAGCAAATCTCGCGGATATGTCGGCGCGGGCAAAGGTGCTTTTGCAAAATAATCCGTTCAAACACCGCTACCATCCATTCGGGTATCTTTCCACGAGGCACGTAACATCCGCGGGGAAACTTTCCGACCTTATTATCTCGCGGGCGGGTTCAACTATTTTTGAAATCGCCGCGTGGGGGAAGCCCTCCATACTGATTCCGCTCGCGGACTCAAACGGCGACCACCAGCGGGAAAACGCGTACGCGTACGCCGAGAATGGCGCTGCAGACGTGCTGGAAGAAGCGAATCTTACGACGACACTCTTTAAAAATCAAATCGGAAAAATTTTCGCCGACGAAAATCGCTACAAACTGATGTCGGAACGGGCGGCGCATTTCGCCAAGCTGGATGCAGCCCAGGTTATCGCCCGCGAGATTCTTGAAATTGCCCTAAAGCACGAAAAATAGCAAAAACGAGTTATCCACAGGAGATTTTGTTGACTCCAGACTAAATAGTCGGGTAGACTATTAGTGATGAAATATGCAGTAACTGCAAGACAAAAAGAGTTATTGTCTATTATTTATGCGTACATTAAAAGTGCGGGCTATCCGCCTACCTATGGGGAAATGCGCGAACGATTGAAGGTATCTTCCAACCAGTCAATCATTGACCTTATTGAAAAACTGCGAAATGCTGGCCTCATTCGAAAAAGCGAAACGGCGGCGAGAGGGCTTACCATCTTACCGAGCGGATACGAGGCGCTTGGCGAACCCCCACTTGTCGGATTTCTGGGGATGACCAGCGCGGGTGCGCCCATTCAATCCATTGAAATATCCGGCGAGTGGCGCCCTGTTTCAAAGGATGTATCAAGACTATCAGAGGAGGTCTTTATGCTTAAAGTTCTTGGTGATTCAATGATAAACGCGGGTATAGACGACGGAGACGCGGTACTCATCCAAACAAAAAAAGAGTTCGTGTCCGGCGAAATTGTCTACGCTCAAATCGGAAGCGAAGGAACAATAAAACGTTTTATGTCTGACGATAAGCCTCCCTATGTGTATCTGAAGCCTGAAAATCCAAAGTATAAAAATATCTTGTGTACCGACGAGGTAGAACTAAAGGGTAAAGTCATTTCAGTCCTCAAAAACGATTATTGGAAAGCAGTCAAATAATATGCCTACGAAGAAACTAAACAAAGCGAAAGAAATCATAGACAAGATCTTTAAAGGCGGAGAAACTGTCTATGGTCTTAGGGAGTTTGAGGACATTGATGTTTCTATTGTGCTTGAAATTACCGAGGACGAGCCGAACCGTTTTTACATCAAAGACCTTGCCGGAGGGAAGAATCGTTTTGTTTGGGACGAAAAGAGACAAGCAGGCAGACCGGAAGAAATCGTCCGCCAGCTCTGGGTGCATAAGCTGAAAACGCATTACGGATACCCAATTGACCGGATACGCATTGAACACTCGGTTCAATTCGGGCGTGAAATACACGACAAAGCGGTTGATATTGCCGTGTACAAGAAGGACGGGAGCACGCCCTACATTTTCGTGGAAGTGAAAAGCCCCACCGAGAGCAAGGGGATTGAGCAACTCAAAAGCTACCTCAACGCAGACGGCTCGCCTATTGGCATATGGTCTAACGGTACGAAGCGCGTCATTTTATACCGCCCCTACCCGAAAGAGTTTGATGACACCTTGCCAGACCTTCCGAAAGCAGACCAAACCATAGACGACCTCTTTGAAACCAAGCGTACATATTTTGAGTACACTTCCACGAAAGAAAACCTGAAGGATGTGATTGACTCAATGGAAGAGCTGGTGCTCGCCAACGCTGGAGTGGATGTTTTTACCGAAGTGTTCAAGCTCATTTATGCCAAGCTCTACGACGAGCAGGAGGCAAAATTGAGCCGCCCCGAACACGAAGTGCACTTCCGTAAGTATCGCGACCCTTCAAAAACCTATACGGTTCTCAACGACCTGTTCAAGAGCGCAATCAGAAAGTGGCCCGGCACCTTTTACGAACAGGAAAATATCAACCTATCACAAGAGCATCTCTCAATCGTGGTTGGCGAATTGGAGCGTACGCGTCTTTTCGGCTCCGACCTCTCCATTATTGACGAGGCGTTTGAGTATCTTATTCCCGAAGTGGCGAAAGGCAAAAAGGGCCAGTACTTTACCCCACGCCATGTCATTGCTATGGCGGTAAAGATGTTGAACCCTAAACCGAAAGAGTATGTCATAGACCCCGCAGCCGGTTCCGGTGGGTTTCTCATTAGCGCAATGTATTCTGTTAAAGAGAATCATTACAGGGGCAGTGAGGAAGCCATGCGCGAGTATGCGAAAGAATATATATGGGGGATTGACTTTGCCGAGGAAATTTCAAAAGTTTCCCGCGCGCTCATGCTGATTGCCGGTGACGGCCGCTCGCATTTGTTCAAACTCAACTCGCTTGACCCACGCGAGTGGCAAGGCGACGAAAGCAATCTTTCAATCGCACGCGGGGAGTTGCAGAAACGACTACGCGATATGAAAAATACCGCCGATAACGCCGAAAACCGCAAAACCTTTCATTATTTTGACTTTGACCTCCTGCTCACCAACCCGCCGTTTGCAGGAGAGATTAAGGACCAAGGAATGCTCCGCCAGTATTTCTTCGGAAAGAAGAAGGGGAAGCTTGTCAATAATGTTGAACGACATATCCTCTTTATTGAACGAACGCTTGATATGCTTCGCCCCGGCGGCAGAATGGCAATCGTCTTACCGCAAGGCGTGCTGAACAATACACAGATGGAATATGTCCGAGAGTATCTCTTTGACAAGGCGCGAATACTAGCCGTTGTCGGGCTTCACGGGAACACCTTTAAGCCCCACACTGGCACGAAAACAAGCGTCATCTTTCTCCAAAAATGGCCCTCCTCCGCTGAAGCTTCGGAAGGGCAAGGGCACTTGCAAGATTACCCAATCTTTATGGCGGTGTCTAAAAGGGCTGGGAAAGACAATTCCGGCGACTACCTCTACAAAAAAGATTCAACTGGGAAGTTCATACACGACAGCAAGTTTCGAAAAGTCCTTGACCACGATTTGGACGAAATTGCCGACGGGTTTTTGAAGTTCGCGAAAGAGCAGAAGTTTGATTTTGCAATATGATATTAAGAAACTTTTTCAAGACTTATATTGACGGTACGCTAGAGAAAGCGATAGTGGCAAATCGCAAGATGTTTTTATGTCATCTAACACAGGCTGTATTAAGCGGAATAGAAGCCGATGGAAATCTAAACAGTGTGTATGTTACTTCACGGTCTTTGAAACATCTTTTTGACAAGAAACCTGCTGAAGAATTTATGTTTCTTCTTGATAACCTTCACAAAATAGTCAAATATCCAGACAAGATTTATCGAAATAAAGACGCCAAACGGGGCTCGTTCTGTTTCATTAAGAGAATCGGCGACTTTGACTATCTATGTTCGTTAGAAATTGTTACCCTACCATTTGAACTGGGAGCAACAGAGCTTGGGAGTGAGAAAAAGGAAATTCAAATCGCGACCGCTTTTCGGTTGCGTGATGACAAGTACATAAAAAACTACACTCTCTTGTGGGACTGGGGGAACGGCACCCCCCATCGTAGCGCGTTGGATGCCCCGGTAAAGGGGTCTACTAGCGCCCCGCAGTAGAGCCGAATTTCTGCATTTCAGCCCCACAAGACAATGTAGTTTCTTGTCGGAAAGTATAGCATGCGGACTGGTGAAAAAGCAACGGGCTGTGGATAAATCTTTTTACAATATGCAATTTCTGCTCAGAATTAAAGATGGAATCAGTGATTGGCTATTCTTCCATCCTATTGACTGGACTGCTCTTGCGGCTATTTTTACCCTGCTCGCTGTGTTGGCGGCGCTCGGTATTGCAATTTGGGAGCATTTTCGTGCTAAAAGGGTCCAAGTTAGGACTGCGAGTCAAAACACGGTGGTAAAGATTAGGGCTGAATTGTTACATTTCTTATCGTTCAAATGGGACAATTTCCAAATCACAAATCCTTTTTGCGACTTGAGAGAGATAAAAAAAGATTTTCCTATCGAGTACTTTCAGATTAAAAGAAGCATTCGTGCTGCTATAGAACACTCCGCCCGGTTGTTCAGGGAGTTTATAGATGTGAGCGAGCGAACGCGTCCCCGCATTCAGGAAATTATCGGTGAAACTGTACCGAAATTTCTTCATACCAACAAAATCACCTACGCCTTAAGTAACGAGGTAGATACTCCGACTCCCGAGGATTGGCGTAATTTGCATTGGGCTGGTCCGATTGGCGGAGAATGGCGGTCGGTTACCATATACGCTTTGACAATATGGGGTGTCAATTTCTCCACATATTTGGGGGAAAGGAAAAGGGAGATTAGCTTGCCGAATGCAACGGTCGGTTCACTAAATCCTAGTGTAGCAAAGGTTCGCTCAATTACTCTAACCGCCACGCAATCCGATGAACTTCTTGCGGCAATTGTGCGGAAATTGGAAAAAGAAAAAGATTTCAAAGACTATAGTCAAAAGTGGCGAGAATTGTATAGAAACGGAGAAAAGCTATTGAGTACAATTGATTTATATCTTATATGGCTGTCTACTCAATAATCAAAAAATCGCAGTTGGAGGGTGCGAAACGGCTGGATGCGGAATACTACCAGCCGGAGTATTTATCTGTGGTAAATAAAATAAAAAATAGCAAATTTGATTTTGTCTCAAATTTTTTATCTCGGTCAGTTGTAACAGGAACTACACCTAAAAAAAGAGATTGCCTTTGTGACGGTACGGATATTAAGTTTATAAAAACCGATACCCTCCGAGAGGGGCGGATTGTTTTTGACGAGGCAGACTGTTTGCCTGTCAAAGAAAGTCGAAAAAATAGCGAGCTTAAATCAGGAGATATTATAATCACAATAATCGGAGCCACACATGACATTGTAGGCCGTGTTGCTAGAGTTTTTCCGAATGACCCTAAAATGAATATCAATCAAAACGTTGTTTTATTGAGGCCGAAGGAGCATTCTTTTTCAAGCTATCTTTCAATTTTTCTGCAAACTAAATACGGAAGAGACCAACTATGGCAGCAGAGTAAACAGACGGAGCAGGTCAATTTAAGTTGCCGGGAAGTTGAGAAAATGTTGGTACCGGTACCGAATGATGGTTTTGCTAAAGAAATAGACAATTTGGTTGTAACCTCATACAACCTGCTCGGTGAATCAAAAAAAATATACTCCCAAGCCGAAAATCTGTTGTTGGAAAAATTGGGGTTAAAGAATTTTGAGTCGGAGATAAAAAAAGAATTGTGGAGCGTGGCTACATTGTCCGAAGTAAAAAAAGTGAATCGTATTGACGCGGAGTATTTTCAGCCAAAGTACGAAAAACTAGAATCGAGAATCAAAAAATACGAGCATAAATTGCTTGAAAAAGTGCTAGAAAATGTTCCGGCAAAGTTTGATGCCACCAAACAACCGGAAAAGCCATTTAACTATGTTGAGCTTTCAAATATCAACGCGTCAATCGGTATTATTGATGGTTCTTCTGAAGTCCTCGGTAAAGAAGCACCAAGTCGTGCAAAGCGTTTATTAAAAGAGAATGACGTTATTGTATCAAGCGTGGAGGGTTCGTTAGAGAAAGTCGCGCTCGTTCATGAGGAGCAAAAGGATTTCTTGGCATCCACGGGATTTTTTCAATTCCGAAGTAAAGAAATCTTGTCAGAAGTTTTGCTCATACTCGCAAAGAGCATAGTTTTTCAATGGCAACTGGAAAAGCGTTGTGCAGGGACGATTCTTACTGCTGTGCCAAAAGAAAGTATAAGCGATATACTTGTTCCAATCCTACCAAAACCAACTCAACAAAAAATCGCCGAACTGGTGCGAAAATCTCACGAATCCCGTAAAAAAGCCAAGGAGCTTTTGGAGGAAGCGAAGCACAAAGTTGAGGAGTTAATAGAGAAAAATTGAAAAATATGATTAAATCAACAGACAAAGTGAAGGATTTACGCACTTCGTACTTTTCTGTCATTCCCGCGGCGAAGCAGTAGCGGAGTAGTCGTAGACTAAAGCGGGAATCCAGTAGTAAGCCGTTCTTTAAGGCTCTGGATTCCCCTTTTCAGGGGAATGACACTGATTGCGTAAGTCCTAAATAGATTCTTAAATCTTACATCTTCTTTATGAACGTCATCACTCGTTTTCCCCCATCACCGACGGGATTCCTCCATGTCGGCGGGGCGCGTACCGCGCTGTTTAACTATATTTTCGCCAAACAGAATGGCGGAAAATTTTTGTTACGTATTGAGGATACCGACAAGGAGCGCTCTAAAAAAGAATATGAGGATGAAATTATTGACAGTCTTAAGTGGCTTGGCCTGTCGTGGGATAATTCAGCCGTATGGCGTTCATCGGAACGGACGGACATCTACCGAAGCTATTTGAAAAAGCTAATTGATTCCGGCGCGGCGTATATTTCAAAGGAGCCGAAAAAAGATGGGGATGGGGGGGTGGAAGTCGTGCGTTTTAAGAAT
The DNA here is from genome assembly GCA_964358195.1 of uncultured Candidatus Saccharibacteria bacterium. GTDB lineage: Bacteria > Patescibacteriota > Minisyncoccia > Phycocordibacterales > UBA10002 > UBA10002. Next base: position 10,091 of record CAYHOU010000006.1, read on the forward strand.
CCGAATAAGCGGGTGGGCTGGAAAGACATCGTGCGTGGAGAAGTGAGCTTTGACACCACCGAGCTTAAAGATTTTGTTATTGCGAAATCCATCACTGAACCCCTCTACCACCTCGCCGTCGTCGTGGACGATTTTGAAATGGGGATAACACATATTATCCGTGGCGAGGACCATATTTCAAACACGTCTCGCCAGATGCTCATTCAGGGAGCGCTTGGCGCGCCAACGCCTCTCTACGCGCACCTGCCGCTTGTCCTCGCCGCGGACCGGAGCAAACTTTCAAAACGCAAACACGGGGAAACCGTATCGCTTTCCCACTATCGCTCTGCGGGAATTACGCCCGAAGCGATGCTCAATTTTCTCGCGCTTCTGGGCTGGCATCCGAAAGCGAGCGACGCGAGTGAAGTGCTTTCACTCTCCGAGCTTATAGAGCAGTTTCAACTGGAACGGGTACAGAAGGGCGGGGCGGTATTTGATACGAACAAACTGAACTGGCTCAATAAGCAGTATTTGAAGCGGAAACCAACTTGATTTCTGCTATTATAGTGGCATGCCACGTATGTTATTGGTTGCCTATTTTTCGTTGGCGTTCTTCTTGTCCGGCAGTTTTGCCGTTGCCGACACAATAACCGACCTTAAAAGTAAAATTACCGAGCGGAATACCGCTATTGCCGACCTTGAAAAAGAAATTGCCGGATATCAAACGCAGATAGAAGCAACCGGCAAAGAAGCAAAAACGCTTCAGAGTACCGTACGAAGCATAGACCTTGAGCAGAAAAAACTGTCGGCACAAATTAAACTTACCGAGAACAGAATTTCCGCGGTAAACCTCCGCCTGCAGGAGCTTGCGGACGCCATAAATGTCAAAGAGAACAAAATCGGTGAAAGCACGGACGCACTCGGACAGACAATACGAAATATGAACGGAGCGGAGGGGCAAACGCTTGTTGAAGCGATGCTTTCAGGAGCGACCCTTTCTACCGTGTGGGGTGTGGTTGATGACCTGGAGCGGTTTCAGAAAAATTTGGAGGACGACTTGAATAAAACAAGGGAATTGAAAGCCAATTTGGAAGGTGTGCAGGTGGAGACAAAAAAGAATCGCGCGCAACTTGTTTCGCTTAGGGGCGACCTTTCGGACCAAAATGCCCTGCTTGCTCAAAACAAAAAAGCCAAGAACGCCCTGCTAGCGGCGACCAAAAGTAAGGAAACGGAGTATCGGAAAATTCTCGCGGAGAAGGTGGCGAAACGAGACGCGTTTGAGCGCGAACTGCTGCAATTTGAATCCGAGCTCCGCTTCGCGATTGACCCTTCGCGCCTGCCCACGGCAGGTTCCGGCGTCCTGAAGTGGCCACTTGATAGTATCCGTATCACGCAGAAATTCGGCGATACGGCTTTCGCCAAAAGTGGCGCGTATAACGGCAAGGGACACAACGGTGTTGATTTTGGAGCATCTATCGGTACGCGGGTCAAATCGGCTCTTAGCGGGGTGGTGAAGGGAACGGGCGACACCGATGCCGTGTGTCCGGGAGCTTCCTACGGCAAATGGGTGCTTATCCAACATAACAACGGACTCTCAACACTCTATGCGCATTTTTCTCTTATCAAAGTTTCAGAGGGGCAGGGAGTTGCCACTGGGGACATCCTCGGCTATAGCGGCGAGACGGGGTACGCAACCGGCCCGCACCTTCACTTTACGGTTTATGCGACACAGGGGGTAAAAATTATGCAGCGAAAGAGCGCCGTTTGCGGTGGGACCTACACGATGCCCATAGCGGACCTTAAGGCGTACCTTAACCCATTATCATATTTATGATAATAGGACTTACGCACTTTCTCGTTTCTTGGTGTCATTCCCGTGACGAAGTAGTCGTAGACTATACGGGAATCCAGAGTATGCAGTATGGCCCTGGATTCCCGCATAGGCGGGAATGACAGAGGAGGAAATGCGAAAATATGCCAAAGTGCGTAAGTCCTAAATAGGTAAATTTCAAACAATATCAAATACCAAAAATCTAAACGAGAAATTAAAATTTTGAATTTGTTTGTAATTTGGTGCCTGTGTATTGGAATTCTTTAAAATTGCGCTATACTTTCCCTATGCAAATGAAATATCAAAATCAGGAGAGGGAAGAGGGGGGATTTATCAAAATGATACTGCTTATCGTTATCGTGCTTGTCGTGCTGGGGTACTTTGGGTATAACCTCAAAGATATCGTAAACTCGCCGACCGTACACGATAATCTGGTTTACGTCTGGGACTTGATTGTAAAACTTTGGAATACTCTTCTCGCCGAACCCGCGACGTGGATATGGGATAAAATCGCAGGACTGTTCTCACGGTCCTAGCAAGCAGGAAGGGAACGGGTGTGGATAACACCCATTGTTTTAGGGTAGGAGTATGCGTATAATATCCCTAACGCTCAGTTAGAGGGATAATTAAAGTGAAAATGTATGCGTCATAAAAAGCTTGAAAAACTAGTTCGTCATTATGGAAAATCAGTAGACGATTTAATCACTGAGTGGTATCTGGACAAAAAATACTCAGCACTACAAATCTCGAAGAAAATTATTGACGAAACAGGTATCTGCGTCACCGCACGCGGTGTAGAATATACTCTCAAAAAGTTAAAAATTGGCAGAACCAGAAGTGAAGCTCGCAAGCTAGGTATAGTAGAGGGTCGTGTAGATTATTCACCTCTTCGCAAACCAATAAAGTCAATTGAATTACGGAGGGGTATCTCGTTAAAAGTACGCTTTGAAATAATGAAAAGAGATAATTTTCGTTGCGTACTGTGTGGACAGGATGCAAAGGAGACAAAACTTGTTATTGACCACATAGTTCCTGTTACTCGTGGTGGAACTAATGATGTCGCAAATTTACGGACTACCTGTAGTGCTTGTAACCTTGGAAAGATGATATACGAACATGAAAAATAGGCATTTTACCGTTCCTTTGGTGGATGACTTTCTTCTAAGCATTCGAACAAGCAATTACTCTTCGGAGACGCTCTACAACTATGAGCGTGACCTTTTAGTATTTGAAGGATTTTTGCGGGATGATATACATATTCACTTTGACAAAGTGTCCAAACGTTCCATTGACCTATTTAAGGCATATCTTACATCGCGAGATAGAAAGACTGCTGATGGTATTGGAACGCTTGAAAAGTTGTCGGCAGGTTCAATTAACCGAACGCTATCAAGTCTCCGGAGCTACTTCAAGTACCTTGTTGATATGGATTACAAGGTCCCAATATCGCCGAGTGCGATTAAATTGCTTAAAATGCCTCGTACACACGCACGGGTTGCAGAGTTGGAATCACTGGTCCAGCTGATTGAGTCGCCGATTAAGTTTGAGAAGGACAAACGTATTGCGCTTCGCAATCGAATGATGCTTGAAGTTTTATTCGCGACCGGTATGCGTATTTCCGAACTCTTGTCCTTGAACCGTGACCAGATTAACGATACGGGTAAAATCTTTATTCGTGGGAAAGGCAAAAAAGAGCGTTTCGTATATCTCACGGACCGAGCCAAAATCCTTCTCAAGGATTACTTACTCACGCGCGACGACGATAATCCCGCACTCTTTATTCCCTACAGCGGAAAAAATAGCGGGACGGCCAATGTCCGCATTTCCCCGAACTATCTGCAAATGAAAATCAAGCGGTATAAGGAGCTTCTCGGCATTATCGTTCCGACCTCCGCGCACTCGTTCCGCCACGGCTTTGCCACTTATTTGGCCGAGCAAGGCGCCAATCCGGCCGCTATCCAGATACTCCTCGGGCACGAATCGCTTCAGACAACTACACGTTATGTACATGCCTCTGATACCTACGCCGAAAAGACTCATAAGGAGTTTCATCCGCTCAATAACATAAAGAAATAATCGCAATATCGCAACCACACAAATATACACGCACGTCACCTCAAAGCATTTACGAGATATTCATAAAAAATTTCATGGAGGCGAAGGACTTTAAATGTACGGTTTGTGGTGCTACAATTTGCCTCTATGAGCCAAAATCAATTTCCCGAGCCAGCAAAGGAGTTTCCCACTGAAAGGTCTGCGGAACTATGGCGGACGGCCATTGATAGGATTGCGGCAATTAAAAGTGCGGCCGCGACGAAAGCAGGCGCTGAGTTTAGGGATTTTAGGACTTACGCATTTCGCGCTTTTCTGTCATTCCCGCGTAGGCGGGAATCCAGC
>CAYHOU010000007.1:0-13374 GCA_964358195.1 uncultured Candidatus Saccharibacteria bacterium
AGTTACGCTTGGTTGGTACGTAAAACGGCCCGCGCGCGAGCCAGACGAGCATAATCACGCTCCCGATGGCAACAGTGGCGTAAAGAATGGTGAGCATAGATGAAGAAATAATTATGCTATCTTTTGTCATTCCCGCGGAGGCGGGAATCTAGGTTTTGCACATATACTCTGGATTCCCGCTTTCGCGGGAATGACATATAAAACTAACCGACCCGTTCAATAAATCCAACGATGGCTTTATGGTCGCTTATGCCTTCCACGAGCAGGACATCCGAAACGAGGTATCCGCCCGTGCTAAACAGTCCGTCCACGACGTAGCGCAAATGTCCCGCGCGATGTAGATGGGGGTCAATAGAAGAGTCATATGACAGTGGAATATTGTCGTGATAGCGCTCCGCGATTTTTCCCCATATTTCCCGTCCGCGCGGTGCGTTAAAGTCCCCGCACAATATGATTTCAGGGGACTCCGCCGCAACCGAAAGAAAAGCATTGATATCGCTCCGCTGGGCCTCATCCGCTACTCCGTCGGGTGTCCACGTAAAATGCGTGACGCCGAGCGTGAAGTCCTTGCCGTTTTTGGAAAACGTTCCACGGAGCAGTACTTTATTCCCTTCCCTCCCCTCTACGCAACGCGGAAGTGAAGAAGGTTCTCCCGAGTAATATGCCACATCGTATGTCATTTCAAAGCGGCTGAACATCGCGACGCCAAAAGGCTCTCCCATGACTTCCGCGTCAAAACCCGGACAGGCAAGAATGGCGGTGGGTACAAATTTACCCGTCATACCGAGTAACGTTTCAAAATACGGAATGTCCTGCTCCAAAAGCTCCTGAAAGCAGACAGCATCGGGCTGTTCCCTTTTCAAAAACGACGAAACCGCTTCAATGTGGCGGTTCATCTCAATATTAACGGAAACAATCTTAATGCCGGTACGCTTCATGTTTTAGAGTTGAAACATCCCGTCCTTGTAGATAACCTTTTCCGTGCCGTCTTTCATATGCGCAGTCACGGTGCGCGGCGCGGTGGAAATGATATCGGTGTGCACCGATGAATCGTTATAGCCGAGGTCTTCCCAGTCTTTTGGTGAGAGTTCTCCCGGGTCGTCCACAAAACAGTCTTGATACGATTTCCCAAGCGCGAGGTGCGTGTTGCCGTGGGGGCCTCCCACGTTTTCGTCATACAGCGTCTCCGCCATAAACGTGGTAATCCTGCTGAATCGTTTGTCGGTCAGAGAATACTCTCCGATTTTATCGGCATTTTCAGTCGCGATCATCTGCTTCAATACTTTTTCGTTTTTCCGCGCTTTGGCCTTTACCACCTTACCATTCTTGAACCACAGCTCCACCCCTTCAATATGAACGCCATAGCGATACAGCGGCTGGTTGAAGCGAATCCAACCTTCCGTCCCGCGCCAATCGGGTGAGGTGAAATGTTCAAAGCTCGGAATATTTCGCCCGCTTCCGCACATCCACTGCCGTTTCTCGCCAAGATGAACCCGCAGGTCCGCGTCAGGGCCAACGACGTGTAGTTTATGAATGGGGAGCTTATTTAACTTGAGACGGATATCCTCCATTTTCACATAGATGCGTCGCCACTCCTTAATCGGGTCTTTCTTGTCCAGATAGCACGCACTAGTAATCTGATTCCAATATTCTTTTTCCGAAAGTCCCGCCTCTTTCGCCATTGCCTCGGTCCCATAGAGTCCGATAGTCCACGTATACTTTCCTTTGTTCTCTTTGTCCCTTCGCCAATCCATATAGGGCTTCCACGCAAGACCTCGTTTCATTATTTTTTTCGGGTCTATGCCTTCAAGTTCGTGCATATCCACTTCGCTCACTACAAACAAGGTGTGGTCCATTTCATCCACGAGACCTCTCGCGTATGTGTGGGGGAAGAATTCAAGCTGATGCGGTTTCGCGAGTTCAAAAAACATCCGGTCAAACGGGAACCGGTCGCCCGAATCGGGTCGGTAATCGGAAATGACGTGCCCACCCGATTTGTATATGGCGCGCTTCAATTCCATAAAAAGCGGTTTCGCCGCTTCATAGCACACGAGGTGCACGACTTCTCCTTTCTTGATTCCTTTCCCGCCGTTCAGCGCAAAGTTAACCATTACATCGGCGTATCTCTCTAGAATTATTTTTGATGGTGTATACATGTTAAAAATTAATATCGAATATCTAATACCTAAAAATATCGAAAACTGAAATAGCAAAAAATTAAAGATTTTCTTGTTCGACATTTCTTACCTTTTTAGAGATTCGAAATTCGATATTCGGTATTTCCCTTGTACCATATCACACATTTTCTTTTTGCCAAACAAAAAGCGCCTTGCGGGCGCTTTGTGAGAATGCCGTAATCTTCACTCTTGCCGGCGGAGCAACCTGAGCGAAGCGATAATCAGGAGAAACGCCGAGAAGGCCATCAGCGGAATGGTGATGTAGCCAAATTGCATGACGAAGACTTTCGCGCAAGAAACGGAATAGCCGACTGCGGCACACGAGCCTTCGGGAACAATGCCTAACTGCATAAGATAGTGATACGCCGCGACAAGCGCGCCGATAACAGACAAGACAAGCGATACATCAAGAAGCGCATTGACTCCTTTGTGCTTTCCCCATATCGCCAGGCCAAGAATGAGGGCTTGTGGATACATGAAGATGCGCTGAATCCAACAGAGCTTACAGGGTTCATAACCGAGAATTTCGGAGTAGGTCAAGCTCCCAAGTGTCGCGATAAGCGCGGTGGCAAACGCGAGCAAAAGAGCGTGCGAGCGAGCGAATTCAGGAGATTTCCAACCGAACAGCCACGAGAGCAGGAGCCAGATGACCGCGAGTTGCGCGACGATAGCGAGGAGACCGAATATGAAGTTGAGGGTATTGGCCATGTCTTTCTGTCATTTCCGCGTAGGCGGAAATCCAGATAGTACCTGGATTCCCTAGTCTACGACTACTTCGCTTTTCAGGGGAATGACACTCGTTACTACTGCGGGGGTAACACGCAGGCTGTTTTTTCCGCCAATTTCGCGAGCGGTACTTCCCCGTTTTCACGGCTACCGTCGGCAAATTCCCACGTCGGATAGCCGGTTATTTTTTTATCAGTGCATACTTGAAGCTGTCCTTGTCCGTTCGGATTTGAACACTCCACGTAGGGAAGAAGCCTCGCCGAACGGCCGAAAAGTTTCTTCTGACTCTGGCAGTGCGGACACCAGAACGCACCGTAAAAAGTTGCCCCTTTGCCCTTGAGGCACACCGCGAAGTTATCAAACTCTCCGGGGGTATTTTCTTCGCGGTACACAATAAAGCCGATACCGAGAATCACCGCGAGCGTTATGAGGCCGATGATAATGTGTTCTTTCTTCATCCCGTTAGAGGTAGGACGCGGACAAATGTTTCCGCATTTTCTACTTGATAACTAATTACTAACAAAGGCAAAAATATGTTCCGTTATATCACAAGCGTCCGCGATCTCTAACGGGATTCACGCGGATAGTATCTCATTCTTTTGGGAAAATTCCAAACGAAAAGAGCCCCTCTTGTACACCCCTCCACTCGAAGACTCGTGTGCTCCCCTTAGTAGGGGAGATAGGGGGATTAACCGAGCAAAGCGCGGAGTTTGGGAAGGCGAGAACAGATGGGGAGTTCACTGCACCACTTCTCAAGACCGTAGATACGGCCGGCGCGGAAAGCGGCGAGCGTCAAGAGCGCGAAAAAGTAAATGATATGCTCATCTACGATGAATGAGTGCGGATTGGGATACCACCCGTTGAGAATAGGAAAGTAATAGAGGAGCATAAGTATCGCTCCGGCGACAGAGCTTATTCGCACGAAGATGCCGAGTATAAGACAAAGTCCTATAAGCAAGAGCCCCCATTCATTCACGAAATTGATAGACGGAAGTATGTCGGCGGAAGCGAACCACGTGTACAGACCGGAAAACGTCTTGGCATTCATAAGGTACCCTGCCGCGGACCAGCTTGGGTCAAGCACTTTCGTACTACCTGCGTAAAAGAAAAGCGAACCGAGCGAAATCCGCAGAAAAAAGAGTGAAAATAATTTCATAGTAAAGCGGACACTTTGTTTTTGCGGGGCGGAAGAGCGCTTTTCGCTCCCTTACCGGAGACCCACAGATTATAGAGGATAACACACGGCTTGATGATTTCGGGGTCTACGATTTTGTAGTAGACATTCTGACCGTCACGGCGCGTATTCACGATACCCGCGTGGCGCAGGAGCGCGAGGTGCTGGGAAACGTTCGCCTTTGAAACGCCGAGGATTTTCACGAGTTCTTCAACGCGTTTCTCTTCATACTTTATGTTATTGAGTATCTCAAGGCGCTTCTCGCTCCCGAGAAGTTTATACGTTTTGGCGTTTTGGATAAAGGCGATTTTGGGAAGGACCTGTGGCATAAAGGTGGATTTAGGATTTAGGATGAAGATTGCGCGTGCGTTTTTTTCTTAAAATCAAGACCGAGTTTTGTTTCAAGGCGCACCACCCGATGGTCTAACAGAAGTAATTCTTCCCGCGTCGCCCGATTGAGTGCGAGGTCATCAATGCGATTGTTAATTCCGCTGATTTGCTGACTCAAACGTGTTTCTACACCATTAATTTTGTCTGTGAGCCGTGATTCCACCCCGTTGATTTCTCCGGTGATTTTCTCGGTGATTTTCTTTTCCTGTGCGGCAAAACCATTAGCCACCATTACGGCGAGGGATTCCAATGTAACTTTTCTCTCTATGTTCCGTTTCATATCGTTAGTATATCAGATTTCAAAATTACGCAATACCTGAACATACGTCAATTAGTGAAAAATGCCTCGGTATAGATGCGCTCTTCCGCGATACCCGCATCGCGGAGTCCTTGCCACATATCGCGGACGAAGGAAATGGAACCGCAGAGCATAAACTCAGCCTTCTCCGACTCTTTCACGAGTGGAAGAATTTTCGGCACGGTCATTCTGCCTTTTTCCATGTCGGCGCCGACTTCCGTTTCGCGGGAAAGAAAGTGCCTGACGCGGACGCTCTCAAAACGCGCCATGAGCTCGTCAAGCTCTTTTTTGAACACAATATCGCCCGCGGTGCGGCTGCCGTAGCAAAGGAGAATGTTTCTTTTGGGGTTTTCTGCGAGCGAGTGCGTGATGAGACTCCGAAACGGCGTGATGCCGATGCCGACCGCGAGCATAACGAGCGGAGTTTCTTTTTCTTCACTGAAGAAAAATCCGTACGGGTCCGAGCCAAGAAATGAATCGCCCGCGCGCATCGCGCATAAACGACGCGAGAATTGGCCAAGGGCTTTTACCGTAATGGAGAGCTCCGTATCGCCTGGAACGGATGAAATACTGTAGGCCTTCCCCTCGGGGACGCAAAGTTCGGGAAAATACACCGTGATGAATTGGCCCGCGACAAACGGGGGATTTTCGCCCTCTGAAGAGAACCGGAGCGTCACAACACCGGGAGCCTCGTCCTTGTTTCCCCTCACGTTATATCTTCTTTTCGGCGCTTCCATGTTCGTAATCGTTAATGGCTTCACGGAGCGCGAGGTGCCCCAGCACGGAGCAGTGATATTTCCGGTCGGGGAGCCCGCCCAGCCGGTCAATGATGGATTCGGGCGTCAGACGTTTGGCGCGAGAAAGCGTCATCCCTCCGTTTTCCGTAACCATGACGGAGAGCATTGAGGTGGACGCGATAGCCGAAGCGCAGCCGAACGTGCGCCATTTGCACTCGCTGATGCGTTTCCCCTCCGTGTCCACCTTAATCCAGAGCGCCATCATATCGCCGCAGGCGGGACTGCCGACAATGCCAATGCCGTCGGCTTCATAGGTCGCCTCGTCCAAAAGAAGGTTGCGCGGCTTGAAGAAGTGGTCCTTCACCGTGTCGCTGTAGAGCCAACTTCCCACGTCGCATGTTATTGATTTCTTCATAGGTATATAGGTGAAAGAGTAAGGGCTGACATGGAGTGAAGGTTATGCACGATTTTAGGAAAGACTTCCAGCACATAGTCCAGTTCGTTTTTGGTGGTATGCTTCCCGAGTGAAAAACGGATGCTACCGTGAACGAGTTCCGGATTTTGGCCGATGGCGAGAAGAACATGCGAGGGGCGCAGGTCAAACGCCGAGCACGCGGACCCTGTGGAGACCGATATCCCTTTCGCGTCAAGGCGAAGCAACATAGATTCTCCTTCCACGAACGGAATGGTGATATGCGCGATAGAAGGAGCTTGCGCGCGGGGGTCGCCGTTTATGATGATGCCGGGAACACGTTCCGTAAGTTCCGTGACGAAGTACTTCCGGAGTTCGGCAAGACGCGCGTACTCGGCTTCTCTCCCCGCCTGCGCTTTTCGGAGTGCCTCCGCAAACCCGATAATGAACGGCACGTTCTCGGTGCCTCCGCGCAGATTCTTTTCCTGTTCCCCGCCGACGATAACCGGCAAAAGCGCTACGCCATCGCGTATATACAAGAGTCCGACGCCAGTCGGGCCATATATTTTTGAGCTGTTGACTGTCATAAGGTCAACGCCGAGTTCTTTCACGTTGAGCGAAAACAGATTGGACGCTTGACACGCGTCGGTATGAAGAAGCGGAAATTTACCGCGCCGACGCGCCTTAAGCGCCTCCGCGAGTTCGCGAACCGGCTCCACGGTGCCGAGTTCGTTATTCACGTACATGAGCGAGATAAGAATGGTTTTTTCGGTTACCGCGGCGAGGCACTTTCCCACGTCTATCCGCCCGTAGCTGTTCACGGGAAGCACGGTAATTTGAAATCCCTCTTTCGCGAGCGCCTCCGCCGCGTGAAGCACCGCTTTGTGTTCCACCGCGGAGATAATGATATGGTCCCCCCGCGCGCGATTCGCCCGCGCGGCTCCAAAGAGTGCGAGATTATCCGACTCGGTGCCCGAACCGGTAAAAATGATTTCTTGGGGACGCGCGCCGATAGTTTCCGCGACGCGGGCGCGCGCGGCTTCAATCGCTTCCCGCGACCGCCGCCCGTTTTCGTGGAGCGACGACGGATTACAAAACCTCCGGTCAAAGTACGGGAGCATTGTGCGAAGCACGGCGGAATCAATCGGTGCCATCGCGCTATAGTCCAAATACACTCTCTTTCTATCTGATACCGCAAAATGAGACATGGGGTGCGAGCTTTTTTTGTAACTCCGCTAATTCCTTGTCCGAATAGGTTACTTTTTTCCTAAACTGTGGGTTGAGCAGCTTCGTCGGGACGAATTTCTGGAGGTAATAGGCTTTCGCTCCTTGAATTTCCTTCCCTATTTCAAGAATGTCATCGGGAGTGGTGAGCGCTTTAAGAAGTGTCGTGCGGAATTCATACGAGATATCGGAGGTGATAAGAAGTTTGATGCTCTCGTGTATCTTACCCGTGTCTACGGGGCGCGCGACGGTTTTGCTGTAGTTCCGGAGCGGAGCCTTCATATCCATCGCGACGTAGTCAACCAGTCCTTTTGTGATGACCTCGCGAAGCATGGCGGGATTCGTGCCGTTTGAATCCAGCTTAACCGAAAACCCTTTTTCTTTCACCTTCGCCATAAACGCGGGAAGGTCGTCGTGCATAGTCGGTTCACCGCCCGTAATCACGACTCCGTCAAGGAGCCCGCGCCGCGTATCCAAAAAGGAAAGCACTTCGGACTCGCTGAATGTTTTAGAAACCGTCTCGTCAACCAGTTCCGGATTATGGCAATAGGGACAGCGGAAATTACAGCCGATGGTATAGACCATACAGGCTGTTTTCCCGGGGTAATCAATGAGCGTGAACTTTTCGAAACCGCCGAATATCATGCAGTGGAGAGCGCGGGTGCTTTCGTTTCCGCTTTTCCAAGAACCGATTCGTCCTCCAGAAGAGCGTCTCCCAACATTCGTTCAGGCAAATACGTCTCGCGGAGGTCATACTCGGCCTGCTTGCCTGCGTTCCATTGTCCAACGGGACGGAGGTACCCCACCACCCGCGAATAGATTTCGCACGGCTTTTTGCACGAAGGACAGTCGAGATGCTCTCCGGAAAGATACCCGTGAGAACTACACACGCTGAATGTCGGCGTCAAGGTAAAGTACGGCAGTTTAAAGTGTTCGCAGATTTTCTTGACGAGTGCCGGCACCGCGCTCGGGTCCGCGATGCGCTCGCCGAGGAAGAGATGGATAACCGTGCCTCCCGTGTACTTCGTCTGCAAGGGGTCTTGAATGGTGAGTGTTTCCATAATGTCGTCCGTATAGTTGACGGGAAGGTGCGACGAGTTCGTGTAGAATGGTTCGGCTTTTTTCTCGCGGTATTCGCGTTCGTTCGCGACGATAATATCGGGATAGAGTTTCTTGTCGCGGAGCGCGAGCCGGTACGCCGTGCCTTCGGCGGGAGTCGCCTCAAGATTGTAAAAATTGCCGGTCTCTTTCTGGTACGCGACGAGCCGCTCGCGCATGAAGGAAAGTGTTTCGGACGCAAACGCCTGACCTTCCTCCGTGCCGATATCTTTACCAATGAGATTGAGACCTGTTTCGTTCATACCCACGAGTCCAATGGTGGAGAAATGATTCTTCCAGTATTCACTGTGAGCTTCCTTAATCTTGCGCAGATAGAATTTGGTGTATGGGTAGAGATGCGCGTTCGTAAGCCTTTCCAGCACTTTTCGCTTGATTTCAAGGCTTTCTTTCGCGATGTCCATAAGACGCACGAGATTCGCCTGAAAGATGCTTTTTGCCACAACAAGGTCGTGCGGGCTCTCCCGTTTAGCGAGATACGCGAGCCGAGGGAGGTTCAGCGTAACCACGCCAACAGAGCCAGTGAGCGCGTTCGCCCCAAAAAGTCCTCCTCCTCTGCGGTCAAGCTCGGAAAGGTCCAGCCGGAGGCGGCAACACATAGAACGGGTGTCTTCCGGCTTCATATCTGAATTAATGAAATTGCTGAAATATGGAATGCCGTATTTCGCCGTGATTTCCCAGAGACCTTTGAGATTGGGATTCTCCCAGTCAAAATCTTTCGTGACGTTGACGGTTGGAATCGGAAATGTAAAGACCCGCCCCGCCGCGTCACCTTCACGCATCACTTCAAAGAGGGCGCGGTTGAGCGTATCCATTTCCGTCTGAAACTCCTTGTATGTTTCTTTGTGCTCCTTACCTCCGATAATCACGGGCATATCCTTAAAGTTTGGCGAGGGAGTAAGGTCTAGCGTGATGTTGGAAAATGGTGTCTGGAATCCGACACGGGTGGGTACATTCATATTGAAAATGAATTCCTGCAAACATTGCTTCACTTCCTTGTACCCGAGATTGTCGTAGCGGATGAACGGAGCGAGGAGCGTGTCAAAATTGGAAAACGCGATGGCACCCGCGGCTTCGCCCTGAAGCGTGTACATAAAGTTGACAACCTGTCCGAGCGCAGTTCGGAAATGTTTCGGCGGAGCGGACTCGGTTTTGCCGACAACGCCGCGGAATCCTTCCATAAGCAGGTCTTGCAAATCCCACCCGACACAGTAAACCGAAAGCGTGCCGAGGTCGTGCAGATGGAAATCGCCTTTCTCGTACGCTTCCCTAATTTCGCGCGGATAAATCTTATTCAGCCAGTAGGTCTTGCTGACCTCGCCGAAAATATAGTTGTTCAGGCCTTGCAAGGAGTACTCCATATTTGAATTCTCCTTCACCTGCCAGTCGGTGCGTTCCAGATAGTTATCCACGAGGCCGAGGCTTGCCGCGGTCGCGAACGCGCGCATCTCCGCGTGCTGTTCGCGGTACAAAATGAAGGCTTTGGCGGTCTTCTTCCACTTGGAATGCATGAGCACTCGCTCAATCGTATCTTGTATATCCTCCACATTCGGCACGTTCACTTCAAAAGACTTTACGAGGTCCGCGACGACGCAATCGGAAAGGAGCTTTGCCTCGTCATCCCGAAACTCCGCGGTCGCCTTCCCTGCTTTCGCGATGGCCGCCGTTATTTTCCGCTGGTCAAAATCCTCCAGAACTCCCGTGCGTTTGGTAATCGTCGCGAACATGGTGTGTAAAAAAATAATAAAAGCGATTGATGCTTGGCTACGCAGGGACGAAGCAGCCGCTTGCGGAAAATGCCCCGAACCGCAAGCGGCAAACCCTCGTCTGCGATAGTTTCGCGGTTGCGAAACTACATAGCTAGATAATACTCCTGCGCGATAGCGAGTAGCAACGGTGGATAGCGAAACATCGCATATGGAAACCTCGGCGTCAAGCGTTTTTTCGCATCTAAAACGGCTCAACGGGGTTCCCCGTTGAGCCGTTTATTTCCTCTCCACCTCTTCAGAGGGGGAGATTGAGAGGGGGTGATATTTTTCCTACTTTCTACCTCCTACCCTCTCATAACTCACTCCCCTCCCCGTCTTTCCCACCTGCCGTACTTTCCCCTCTTTTTCCAGCTCCTCAAGATAGCGGGTTGCGGTTGCATCCGATATGCCAAGCATCTGCTCAATATGATTATTGGTAAGCGGAGTAGTGGTCTTAAACAACTCCAAAATACTCGCCTTATGCGCTTCCTTCTCCCGCTTTTGCCGTTCAATAAGTCCGCAGGTTTCCCTATCCCCCTTACCAAAGGGGGCTGCCTTGGGGGGTTGTATTCCTCCTTTAGGAAAGCGAAGTAGTCGTAGACTAGAGGTGTCCGAGTGGACGAGGACGGAGGATTTTTCTTTTTTCTCCGTCGCCTTCCCCACGAAGTACCCCACCGCCGCCCCCGCCAAAAATATAAGTAGTGTTTGCATACGGCTATTTTACATATAACTGTCGTTGAAGCGCAAAGAAAGTGGACCGAATAGTGTCTACGTCGCCAAGTTCGCGCACCGCGTCCGCAATGGCGTGATATTTTAAGTTAAGCAGGCGCGGCAATTTTTCCTCATCCAGTTCGTCCACCCCTTGCGCCACATATTTCTCAAGTACGAACTCAAGAAAGGCGTGCTGTTTATCGCTTAGACCGGATGTCATTGCCGGTTTTGTTTCGGCGACGCGCTTGGCTCGGGAAATCGGTTTGAGCGCAAACGCCACATACGCGAGGACATCAAAAACATCGCTGTCTTCCGCGTGTATGATTGCCTGCAACTTTTCAAGTTCTTCTTTGCCGTATCCGCCATCGGCAAGTTTCTGCAGAAGCGCTTTTCGAGTCGTGGGGTTTGACCACAGTTCACGCAACTCCTTCTCGTTCCCAAAGAACTCGGGCAATCTGCCGTAGAGATTTTTCAAGAAATCTTCTGCGGAAACTGGTTTTCCGTTCGCGCTCCAGAACATTGTGGAAATCATGTGTGCTATTTCCCGCTCTTTTCCGTCCCGAAGTTTAACCTTTACTCTCCTGCTTGACGCTTGGAGTTCCTCTTCGGGCTTTACTGGCGGCTCGTCTGACTCTTCCCCCTCTTCAGTCCTCTCTTTTTTTTCTGTCGTTTCGTCAATCGGCTCGCCGTCCCAGTCTGGGTCGGCAAAGTGCTTGTACGCGCCGACGAAATCAAGAATGGTGAAATACTCCTTCCCGTCAAAAAGCCGCGTACCACGCCCGATAATCTGCTTAAACTCAATCATCGAGTTGATGGGTCGCATCAGTACGATATTGCGTATATTATGCGCGTCCACGCCGGTAGAGAGCTTTTGCGAGGTCGTGAGTATTGTCGGAATGGTTTTGTCGTTATCCTGAAATTCGCGCAAAAACTGCTCCCCGCGAGAGCCGTCGTTTGCCGTAACCCGGACGCAATAGTATGGATTTTCGCTCTTCTTGTACTGATTTACGAGGTCGCGCACCGCGAGCGCATGCGCCTGATTCGCACAGAAGATAATTGTTTTCTCGTTCTGGTTGATTTCTTCGAGCACCAGCCGTACCCGTTTTGCCTCGCGCTCCTTTATCTCAATGATTCTGTTGAAGTCCGCCTCCTCGTAGACCTTTCCTTCCTCTATCTCGCCTTCAATAACCGTGTCGTCGGAAGTATAGACATACTCGTCAAGAGTTGTAGAGATACGCTTTACCTTAAACGGCGTGAGAAACCCGTCATTTACCCCCTCTTTAAGCGAATAGACATAGACCGGCTCGCCGAAGTAACGATAGGTGTCAATGTTGTCCTTGCGCTTTGGCGTTGCGGTAAGTCCGAGTTGAACCGCCGGAGAAAAATACTCCAAGATGCCGCGCCAATTCCCTTCGTCATTTGCACCCCCGCGATGACACTCGTCAATAATAATAAAATCAAAAAAGTCCGGTGGATACTCCCCGTAATACGGCGTATTCCTTGCCCCCGTCATAAAGGTCTGGAAAATCGTAAAAAAGACGCTCCCGTTTTTTGGCACCGAACCGTGCCTGCGGATTTCAAGTGGGTCAATGCGAACGCGCCCATCTTCGGGGAAAATGGCGAAGTCCTGATAAAATGCCTGGTCTGCCAAAATATTTCGGTCGGCAAGAAAAAGAATCCGCGGACGACGCGTTCCGTCCCGTGCTAAGTTCCAGCGCGTTTCAAAAAGTTTCCACGCGATTTGCGCGGCGATGAGCGTTTTACCCGTTCCGGTGGCAAGGGTGAGGAGAATCCTCTGCTTACCCTCTGCAATCGCAGAAAGCACATTCGCAATCGCGTTCTCTTGGTAATAGCGGAGTTTCTTGCCACTGGTATCTCCGTAAGGTGCAAGTGCGAGCCGCTCGCCCCACTCGGTCGGATGAGGATTCACCAAACGCCATAAAACATCGGGGGTCGGAAAAGCGGCAACATCGTACTCTTTTCCCGTTCGCATATTCACCTCATAAATCTCGCTTCCATTCGTAGAATACGCATACACAAGTTGTAGCCGTCCCGCATAGTCCTTTGCTTGCGCCAGTCCTTCGGTCTTTCCCGCTCCAAGTGGCTTCGCCTCAATCACCGCCAATTTCTGATTTTTGTACACCAGCACATAATCCGCGATTTCCGGTTTCGCCTGCCTGCCGCCAATTCCGATTCGCCCGTCGGTAATGCGAAACTCGCGGAGTACCCTGCTCTCCGCCACTTCGCCCCAGCCACTCGCCTTCAGCTTCGGGTCAATATGTTCCGCGCGTGTTTCGGCCTCGTTCATAGTGCTACAGATTATACACACAAAACAACCGCGTCTAGAACGACGCGGTTGTTTTTGGTTACATCATTTTCTTTGCAATTCTTTGTGATACCTCTCAACGAGTTCCTTCTGATCTTCAGCAGATTCTCTGGCGGCCTGAGTAACCGCCTTTTTTTGACTGGCAGAATTAAAAAACGTCCTCAAAATGACGGTTTTTGCCTCTTCTTTTGCCATATTCGCTTGTGTGCAAAACATATTCCACATATAGGACATTGTATCACTATGACAACAGACTTAATAATTCTTCTGCCAAATATCTTGGCAGATTAAACTTAGCTTTTAATAATTTCTGCTAGAATAAACGCATGAAAAAA
>CAYHOU010000008.1:0-7842 GCA_964358195.1 uncultured Candidatus Saccharibacteria bacterium
CCCGAGAAGGCCGTATGCCGAAATTCACGTACCACCCTATCATGCTACTTGCGCCAGTAATAAGAACCTTGTCCGGAAGGAAGGTCATTGTTTTCTGCCTTTTGCCACTCTGGCTAACTCGGTGCTCGCGGCAAGAAGTGAGTCAAACGTGCCGGTATCGTACCATTTCCCTTTGATGATTGAGAACTGAAGCTCTCTCCGCCTCAAATACTCGTTATTGGCATCCGTTATTTCAAGCTCTCCCCGAGCGGAAGGCTTGAGTTTCTTGATATGCGAAAAGATATTGAAGTCATAGAGATATACACCCGTTTGCGCAAACGCTGACTTTGGTTTCTTTGGTTTCTCTTCTATCGTAACGAGCTTTGTGCCACTCTTGTTGAAAACCGCCACACCGAATCGTTCCGGATCTGGCACTTTCTTAAAGAAAACCATCGCTCCGCTTTCAAACGCGGATATCTCTTTGGAAAAATCATCTCCAAAAATATTGTCTCCGAGTATCACCGCGATATTGTCTCTGTCGGCAAAATCTTCGGCATACAAAAGAGCGTCAGAAATGCCGCCGTTATTTTTATCCTGAAGAGCGTACGAAAGTTTGACACCGTACTCTTTCCCCGACCCGAGGAAGTTCATAAAGTGTCCCGCGTGCTCGCGCCCACAGACGACCATGATTTCGCCGATGCCCGAGCGTTTAAGGGTATCAATGGCGTACAAAATCATCGGTTTGTCATAAACCGGAAGCAAATGCTTGTTGGTGATTTTAGTAAGCGGGTACAGTCTCGTTCCGAGTCCTCCCGCAAGTACAACTCCTTTCATACGAATAGACAGAAATTACGCATTTCGTACTTTTCTGTCATTCCCGCGGAGGCGGGAATCCAGTAGTAAACCGTTCTGTAAGGCTCTGGATTCCCCTTTTCAGGGGAATGACATGGATTGCGTAGTCCTATAGGATTAACATCTCTAATAAACGCTAGTTCCGCTTCGCTTCCGTGTTCTTTGTCGCCGCCTGCGCCAAGGCTTCGGTGGGCAGGCGTGTCGGTTCCGTGTCTTCATGCGCTTTCCACAAATCAATATGCGGGTTAAAAACTCCCGTCTTCTTCCGTATCCTGTTAATCCATTTGAGATTATGCGTATACCAATCTACCGTGAGGTCAAATGCTTTCCGAAAGTCATATGTCGGCTTCCATCCGAGCTCTTTTTTAATTTTACGCGCGTCAATGGCATACCGCAGGTCGTGCCCAGGGCGGTCGGCGACAAATTCAATCCATGACTCGTCTTTATTGAACCGCTTCAAAATGAGCCGAGCTATCGTGAGATTACTCATCTCGTTGTCCGCTCCGATATTATACACTTCACCGGCCCTACCCTTAAGGAGACAAAGCTCAAGCGCTCTGCAGTGGTCCAGCACATAAATCCAATCGCGGACGTTTTTTCCGTCTCCATAGAGCGGAACTTTCTTCCCTTCCATAATGCGGGTGATGAAAAACGGAATGAGTTTTTCTGGATATTGGAAGGGGCCATAATTATTGGAACAGTGTGTCACCACGACCGGAACCTTCCATGTTGAATGATAGGCGCGACACAGCAAGTCGCCGCCAGCTTTGGTCGCGGCATACGGCACGTTAGGCGCGAAGGCAGTGTCTTCCCTGAATTTTCTCCGGGAATCAAGAGGGATGCTGCCAAATGTCTCATCGGTTGAAACCTGCACATATTTCTCTACGCGCAGAGATTGCTTTACCGCTTCCAAAAGATTGAAGACACCCTCCATGTTCGTCCGTACGAATTCAAGCGCTCCGACATGAATACTGCGGTCCACATGCGTTTCGGCACAAAAGTTGATGACAAAATCCGGTGTGTATTTTGAAAAGGTGAGAGTTATCTTCTTCCGGTCCGCGACATCACCTTTGACAAATACATACCGCTTTTCTTTTTCTACATCCCGGAGATTGTCCAGATTGCCCGAATAGGTAAGTTTATCAAAATTAACGATACGGACGTTCGGGTACGCGGAAAAAAGATGGCGGATAAAATTGGAGCCGATAAACCCCGCCCCTCCGCACACAAGGAGAGTCTTTCCGCTAAAGGTTGGGGAGAGCGTTTTCATAGAATCTGTCCATCTTCACACAACTGGGTAAAAAGAAAAAGTGTTGACACGATAGTATAAGTGTGCTAGACTCTTTTGAGCTGTTCTTCCAAAAGACAGCCGTGAGAGAAATCCGTCTCACCAACAAACTCTACTTGGAAAAGGAAGGGGGGCCTCGTGCTCTTTATTCAAAAACTCTGGAATTGTTTCGTTAATTGGAATATCGCCCCGGCGACTCCGCAAGAACTCAGGACGGCAGACGTGATTGTTACCCAAGCGTGTAGCCGGCTGAAAGATAATTCACCGGGTCCGGTTAACAAGGTGTTGGCAGACGTAACGAGAAGACTTTGGGAGCACTACCGGCTCCCGATACTTCCTCAGGAAGAGATTGCAATGGCTGACCCGACGCTCCCTATACATACTCGTATCGGGGCATCTTTGGACGGTGTATCCACGATGCAGTGGAATACCTATGTGGTCGCCAAATGGCAAGCGAGAATCTGTCTTGAGAATGGCTGGAAACGAGTGATTGTCGTCGCGGTTCCCTATCATATGGGCCGTGCCTGCGCCGTCTACCGCAAAGTTGGTCTCATACCGTTTCCGGTAGCAATGCCCGCGCAAGAAAAACAGTATTTTCTGCCGGAATTAAAGATGTGGGCGCTCAGAACGCCACTGCGGGCAAAATCACGGGAACTGGCGTGTCGCCTGCTTTTTCTCTACAAGGAGTGGATATAGTCCACTCCCAAATACAACGCAAAAGCTGCCACAAAAGGCAGCTTATTTTTTTGATTGGTCGAAACGCCCAAATACCCACCGAGCCCAAAAAGTAATGATGAAAAATAAAATCCGCAAACCCCATTCCGGAAGGTCGTACCATCTGCCGGTAAGTGTTGACTCCCCCACCCGCTCCCCAAAAGTAATTGGAATTTCAATAAAGGCAATCCGCCGCGATACGGTAAGCAGGAGCAGTTCGGTAGCGAACAACGCGTTTGTCGTCCGCCAGTGCTTGGATAGCTCTGTGGCGACATCTTTGCGCAACAGTTTGCAGGTACAGCCGACATCGGTAACCGAGTTCGTCAAAAAGAGTAGTTCAATAATCTTTCCCTCAATAACATCCGCCCATTTTCTCCAGAAACCCATGGCGGCTCCGGCCACAATACTACTTTGATTTGTTCTCGTACCAATCACTACCGGAAATTCTTTTGTAAAAACAAGAAAGCGTTCAATATCCGATGCCGTATAGGTACCGTCCGGTTCGGATAGAAAAATATAGTCCCCTGTTGCTTCACGTATCCCGCGCTGGTAACCGTATCCATACCCTTGCTTTTGTTCATGTACGAGCCGTGCCTTCGTCTTCTTAACTTCTTCATCAGTTCCCTCTTCCGCGTTATTATTCACCACCACCACTTCATCCACAAAACCGGTGGCGAAATAATCGTCAATTGACCGGCGAATGGATTCTTTCTCCCGAAACGTGGAGAACACCACCGACACTGTTTTTCCTTTCCACATGGCATTCAGGATTAGGGCTTTTTCGTATAAACGGAAAATCCTTCCGAAAACGCGTCACGGTCATAACGCAGAGCGAGCAAAGACTGCTCTTCTTTCGAGAGAACATCCGCTCCGGACTCGGTCACAAGCACGTCAGGTAGTTTCTCGGGAGATAGATACAGCATATGCGTTCCGAAATCGAAAAGTCCGTAGGTGGAAAGAAATTGATACTTTTGGAAAGAGGGAATAAAGCTCGCGACCTGCGGCACGTTGATGACGCCAATGGTGCCGGCTGTTGGATAAGTCGCGTATATATGGAGAATTGTCTTTTGCGTTTTCTCGGAAGCATACAGGTCGGAAAACCAAAGGAGCTGAACAAGTTGAACAACGACAAGAAGTGCCACGGTCATTCCCGCGGAGGCGGGAATCCAGTTTTTATACCCAGTTCTAGTGTCATTTTCTGGATTCCCGTTTCCACGGGAATGACAGAGGGAGAGTCCCCATCGCGCCAGCGCCGGAAGTGTGATACAGAACAAGATGAATATCAAAAATTCAGCGGCGACAAAATAGCGGAGGTAACCGAAACTCTTCAGGTATTGAAGAAGAGCAAGCGGAAGATAGACCGCCGAGAGAATGAGGAGGTTTTTATGCTCCACACGTAACGCCCGTTCAAGGAAAAGAGCGATGCCAACCGAAACAAGCATGGCCCACATATACAGAAGCGTTGTTGAGGTGTACAGCGTTGGCAGATTCGTACTTATATTGGTGAGCGTGCTAAAACCGGCTTCCGCATAAGGGTTTCTGAAATGCGCAAGGATACTTGCCCCCACTCCTCCGCGTGAAATTTCATCGGCATACACAAGAAACCACGGTATGAGAGCGAGTACGGCTCCACTACCCAAGATACAGAGGTCGGTCAATTTCCTCCTCCATGCTTCGCTCCGGAGAAGTAACGCCAGTGCGAAAGCGGGAATAAGAAACACAAAGACGGAAGGTTTTGAAACCACCGCGAAACCGAGGAGAAGCCCCGACCGCAACCAGCGCTTCCGTTCAAAAAGATACAGGGCGAACAGAAAAAAAAGAAATCCCGGTATCTCCCCCATTACGCTCCGTCCGTTACCATAAAACGGAGCGAAGGTGGCTATGAGCATCGTCCCGCCGTACGCGGCAAATGCGCCCCACAGTTTTTTCGCGATAAAAAAGAACGCAATGAGTAGCGCGCCCATCCAGAGAAGCATATAGATGCGCGCCTCGGCGAGGCCGAATCCGAACACCCTGAAAAATCCGGCGAGCGGAACCGTCACTGTATATCCGGTGGAACCTACCGTCGCGCCCTGACCCGAAAAGGTATCCGGAGCGATAACGAGGTCAAGCTTCCCGAAATCGGCAAAATTATGCGCGAGCTCAACGTTCATCGCCTCATCGTACCAGTACGCGGGTTTGGTCGTAAGTGTGACTGACGAATACAGAGTCACGAACAGCAGCACACCGGCGAGAAAAAGAAAGCCTTTTCTTCCGGCAATCGATTCAAACACTACCCGTATGGAATTCCGCACTGGGACAAACGCAAACATATGTATCACGCTTTTTTCCTGGCGATAAGAGTTTGATGCACTCCGCCTCCGCGCGAAGTCAGGAAGAATATGCAGGCGATGCCGGCCCGGTAGATGAGTGCGAGAAGTTTGTTACCTTCCGGAACGTCGAGGGCGCCTAAGGGAAAGTTGTGCGTGCGATGACTGATAACCTCGTACCCTTCGCGTTCAAACAGTGTGCGGAGCGATCGTGTCTTATAGTGTTCAAGATGGTGCTTATCATAAAGGCGCTCAAACGGACCGCGTACTTGGAGCGAACGAAGTACCCGCGCAAGCGCATAGAGAAATCCGCTCGCATTCACCGTATTCATGATAACGACACCTTTTGGCTTCAGTACCGAACTTATTTTTCTGGTGAATCCGTGCGGGTCGCCGATATGTTCAATAACCATGAGACCCGATACGGCATCAAACTGTTCGGGGAACGGGAACGAGACAAAGTCGCCTTGATAATAGGTGGTTCCCTCATCAGTATTCCGGACGAGGTCAATGCCGGAGAGCTTTGCTCTGCTTCCCGCCCGCTTCATATCCCGGAGAAGATCACCTTGACCGCAACCGATATCAAGGAAGGAAAGGCTTCCACTGCCGTGTACGGCCAGTCTCTCCACCGCTTCGTTTATTTTCCTGAACAGAGGGAGATTGGGATGTTCAAACCATTTTCTGTGCGTTTCTCGAAAATACTCGGGGCCGTAGGTCTCCTGTCGTTCGGGTGGAAGTGCGCTAAACTCATGGGTACATATCTTGCACCCGTATACTTGAAACGAGTCGTCCAAGAGAAACGTCTGTTCACTGTCACAAATGTGGCATTGCATAGCATCTAAAAATTAATTCTTTCATCCACGATATAATGTGGACGCTTTTTTACCTCGTCAAAAATCGCGCCTACGTATTCCCCGATAACACCAAGAAACAGAAGTTGAAAGCCTCCGAGGACCGAGAGCAGGACGACGAGTGTCGCGTATCCGGACGGAAGCGTCTTCAGGAAGAAGAACTGGATGACGGTAAACGTCGCGTAGCCAAATCCAATGAGCGCGAAGAAGAGACCTATGAGTGTCGCCACGCGCAAAGGTTTGCGGCTGAACGAGACCGCGCCGGAAAGCCCGAATGTGATGAGCCGTGAGAGAGGATATTTGCTTTTACCTGCCTTGCGGGGATTCGCGGTAAAACGCACCGACGCCTGATTGAAGCCTATCCATGGCATAATGCCGCGCAAAAACAGGTTGCGTTCGCGTATCTCGTTTTTGAGTACGTCCGCGACTTTGCGGGAAATGAGTCTGAAATCGGCAGCGTTACCGCTGATACGCACATCGGAAATTTTGTTCAAAAGCCAATAGAAGATATCCGAGCACCATTTCCGAAGCAGGCTTTGGTCCGAAGCTTTTTCGCGGATGGTGAAGACAACCTCGTTCCCCGTTTCAAACTCGGCGAGCAGTTTCGGTATAAGCGAAGGCGGATGCTGGAGGTCGGAATCCATCATAATAAGCGCGTCGGAGTCCGCGTAGTCTATCCCCGCGAGAAGTTGCATCTGATGTCCGAACCGTGAAGAAAGCCATAACACGCGGAGGTCCTTATCTTTCGCGGCAAGCTCCTTGAGAATCGGAAATGTGCGGTCTGTTCCGCGCCCCACGACGAACAGCATCGTGGCGCGATATCCCACAAGCGTGCCAAGCGTCGCTTTAAGCTCAAGGTAGAAATCGGCTATCACCTCTTCCTCGTTGTAGACCGGCGCGATGACGGTAAGCGTGTGCATAAGGACTAGAGCTTCGTTACCTTACTGATATCGGCAAAGATTCTGGGAACGACTATTTTCCCGGGTACTTCGTGTTTCCCCTCACGTACGATACCAAAAGACAATCCTTCCTTTTTGAGCATACGTTGCAACAGAGCGCGGCAGGAAAGGCTTTTTCCGCTACCAACGTTATATATCTCGCCCGCTTTTCCTCGTTCCATGACGTTCCGATAGTACCTGATTGCCTCGTCAATATCAATATAATCACGCTGAACGGAGAGTTTGCCTGTGATAATTTCCCGTATTTCGCCCCGTGCATATCTTTTTATTTCCTCCGCCATTTTACCCGCGAACAAAGTCGTAGAGATTCCTTCCCCTAGAAGGTTGAACGGCCGGACAGCGGCAATATTGAGGCCGTACAAACGGACATAGGTCTGCATAAGTTCGGTCTGAAATAATTTGATAAGCCCGTAAATGGAAACGGGGCGACAGGGGTGATTTTCAGCAACAGGTTTGTTCGGAGAAACCGGAAACCCGTACTCCGCGGAGCTTCCGATTAAAAGAATACGGCAGGATTTCTGCGCTTCGCGAACCGCGTCCAGAATATTTTTCGTCGTAACGACATTTGACGTATAATCGGTATTAAACTCATTGGTATAACTTCCCACCAGATGGAATATCTTATCGGGACGAATCTTTCGTATCAGGCGAGTAACCGCATCCTTGTCCGAAAAATCACATACGTGAAAATGTGAGTGGGGAATCTTCGGCGCGTTTCGGTCGGCAAGAAAGAGTTTACAGGTTTTATCGGAGGCAAGCTCCGCCGTGAGATGCTTCCCCGTAAATCCGCTCGCGCCGGTTATAAGGATTCTTTTGTGCATACCCGTGTGATATACGCTAGCACATATTTCGCCCGTTTGTCCCATGTAAATTCTTCCGCTCTTTTCTTC
>CAYHOU010000008.1:7852-11965 GCA_964358195.1 uncultured Candidatus Saccharibacteria bacterium
TCGAAGGCGCGGCCACATCGTTTTTGAAAAAGGAAAGAAAGCGAGGCAGGCGTTCGAAACCCACTTGCGACTTGTCCAATGTAAATTCTTCCGCTCTTTTCTTCACTTCCGCGGCCTCTTTTGAAACCCAGTTCGCTAACCACTCGGGCGACAGCGCTCTCTTGATGGTATCGGCAAGGCTTTCTGGATTATCGGAAACAAATTTCAGTATCTGTGTCGGCTCGACAACCTCACAAAGCGACTGCGTATCCGCAACAACCAAAGCAACTCCGGACACCATATGTGCAAAAAGTTTCAGCGGAGAGGTGAATCTACCGCCAAGTTCTGACGCTCCAGAATTGGGCACCACGAGTACGTCCGCCGCTTGTTGATTCATGTGGAGCTCACGATACGGACGGGCGCCCAAGAATCGGACATCGGGATACTGCAACTGAAATCTTTTGACTTCTTCGTCCATTCCTCCTAGTATCACAGTCAGAATATCGTTTTCTGCCAAAGATTTCGCCGCTTTGCAGAGCGTCTCTGCCCCCTTCCACGATTCCAACCCGCCGATATACATGGCGATTTTTTTCTCTTGCGGAAGCCCCAGCCGTATTCGCGCTTCCGATTTTGAGATGCGTTCCGCGAACTGTTTCTCGTCGTACCCATCGTGTGCCACGAGGATATTCCCTTTCGGATATCCCGCTAGAACCAATGCGTCTTTGAGTCCTTGTGAAATTGAAACGATTCCTTTCGCGCGAGCAATGAGTCTGCGATAAAAAAGACTGTTGCGAAGCTGGTGCGCTTCATAGAAAACGCTTTGGTCTGGAAGGAAAAATAATGGCCACTCTTCACGCGTATACAGGATAGGTCTTACTCCTCCCCTCTTTAGAGGGGAGGACTGAGGTGGGGTGTTATTTTCACCTTGTACTCGTCGTACCGCCCGCCACGCGAACGAAAACGATTCAATAAGAAAACCTATCGTGCCAAGTTCTACGATATCGGGAACCGATATCTTCTCTATGCTGAAATTGCGCTCAATCCCATAATACTGAAACGGATCATCGGCAAAGGTCTTCCGGTCTGGAACGAGAAGCGTTACGGTTGCTCCCTGCCTCGCCAACGCCGAACACATTGAAGCGACCTGAATGCCGTGTGCGCGCTCGGTCGGGAAACGTATATTGGCAATGTAAAAGAGTGTTGTCATGTAAACAGTATTCTTGTATAAGGACTCCGCCCACGATCAAAAACGAGCGTGAAGTATCGGTCAAGTCGCAAGTGGGTTTCGAACGCCTGCCTCGCTTTCTTTCCTTTTTCCAAAAACGATGTGGCCGCGCCTTCGACACCCCAGGTTTGAGCTCTGTGAGCAATATCGGCTATTTCACGAGATGGCACGCGTATCATGAAATCATCATAGGAAATAACCTCTTCAAGCGGGAGCACGCAATCGGTATCAAGAAAGAGTGGAATGCGAGAAGCGGAAAGCGCTTCGTAAAATCGTTGGGAAGCGTTCGCGTCGCCGCGAACACAGAGCGCGATATCGCACTCGCGGAGATTTTCAACATACTCGCGGCGTATATCGCCCGCGTCACGAGTGACGGACATTCGATGTCCCGAATAAAACGGCCGTACGATAAAACGGCACGGCACACCGCCCGCTTGAAGTAATTGCATCGCCTGATGTCGCCAGAATATCCCGCGAGTGTGCACAGATGGATGACGGTCAAAGCGGAGCCACAACATCAGCCTCTGCAAGATATGCTTGCCGAATGCCCGCCATTTCCTCACTGAATCTTTGAACGTGGCATAACCACAATATCCGACGGTAACGGTACGCTCTCCGGCCTTTGGTGTGATGCCGTATCGCCTCCCGAAATGTTCAACGAAATATGGCATGACGATTTCGTTTTTTTGCTTATGGTGCCGGTATACGGATACCCTGAACAAAATGGCGTGCGAGGGAAGCCTTGGGACACGGTCCACATAGTCCGTATAGTCAAAAAGGAGCACCTTTTTCCCCGCCACCGCGGCTTTAGCATACACGCGTTCGAGATAGTCGTTTGCGCTGTCCTCCACGAAGAAATACTCAAATGGTACAGCAAAAAAATCCGCCTTTTCCGGAGTTGCTACAATGGTGAAGAATGGCTCTTGATACTGCTCCATGACTTCACGGAGAAATAGCCTCTTCGGCGAAATCTCAAATCTGAAATTAGGCCAAAATACTAAAGAAAGAGGAAGGTCGGGAGCGTTTTGTTGTTCAATATAGACTGTGGTCATATGGATGCTAACTATAACTCTTCCTTATCCTTTTTAGTAATCAAGGACTATCCTATGTGCTACGTAGGATAGTCCTTGGATTTTTGTTATACTTGTTTTATGCAACGGCACTTCTTGTTTTCTATAAATGAGTTTTACCACAGTTACAATCGCGGAACTGATAAGCGGATTATATTCAATTCGCCATCCGATTATCAACGTTTTATTGTATTGCTGTATCTTTGCAACGGAAAGGTCCCGATTATTTTTCGCGAACTGCTTGAAGATGATTTCTTCACACTTGACCGGGGGGAAACACTCGTCGATATAGGTGCTTACTGTCTTATGCCTAACCACTTTCATTTACTCGTGCGAGAAAAAATAGACGGTGGGATAAGTGCGTTCATGAAAAAAATCTTAACTGCCTATTCTATGTATTTTAATAAAAAATATAATCGTACGGGAAGTCTTTTCGAGGGCACATTCAAGGCAAGACACGCGAGTAATGACACACAACTTAAATATCTCTTTTCATACATTCATCTTAATCCGGCAAAGTTAGTTGACTCAAATTGGAAAACAAATATCCAAGCCAACCCAAGAAAACTGTTTGACTACATTAACCGTTATCCCTACTCAAGTTTCCCTGATTATAGAGGTGCCGAAAGAAAGGAAAAGGCGATTCTTAATAAAACAACTTTTCCGTGTTATTTTGAAACAAAAAAAGATGTGCTACGTTCAATTACAGAATGGTTGGACTATCCTATTTCCAAGGACTAACCTATGTACATAGGTTAGTCCTTGGAAATATTTAACTTTTTCGCCCACACCTGCAATCCGAGAAGCGCGAGCAGAATAGTCGCGTGATACTCTCCCGCGATGTGCGATTCGAGTCGGCTCCGTACCGCGTCCCAGTCAAAGAGGTCGCGTGTGGCAGGGGTATATTCCTTAGAAAGAATTTCCCGCGCGGCATTCGCAACTTGCGGATACCGAAGCCACTTGGCCCCCGGCGAGAACCAGCCGCGTTTTGGCTGACGGAGCAGTCTATCCGGCAGGTTATCGCGGAACGCTTCTTTTAAAATGATTTTGGTCCGGCGAAGAGATACTTTATATCGGAGCGGAATGGTATCAGCGAAATCCAAGAGAGGAAAGTCTAGGAGCGGTACCCTCGCTTCAAGCCCCGCGGCCATAGAGAGTTTGTCGCTCCGCAGAAGCGACTCGTCCACAAGCCAGCTTTTTCGGTCCGTCTCCATAAATTGCGTTTCAAACGGCTCCTGGACCGGCGTGAAAAAACGCTCGGTGAAAAAATCCTGTGCTGTGTGCGGACGGTACGCTTCCTTGGAAAGAAGAGGTACAAGCGTCTTCTCTTTTATGAAGTGGAATTGCGCAAAACGCTCTATGCCCGGAGCCGTATTAAGCTTACGAAGCGGAGGAATGAGGCCGTCACAAAGGGAGCGAAGACTCGTTGGGAAACGGCGGTAGAGTGACGAAAAGAGAGAAAGTCGGTAACGCTCATACCCTCCAAACAGTTCGTCTCCTCCATCACCGCCAAGCACGACGGCAACTTTTTCTTTGGCGAACCGCGCGAGTTTCAGCATCGGAATAATCGTCGCGTTCGCGCTTGGCTCGTCAAGGTGATAAATCGCTTCTTCAAAGAGTGGCATCGCTTCGTCCGGCCCCACAAGCACCTCGTGATGTGTTGTCCCAAAATGCTTCGCTGTTTCGCGGGCAAGCAGGAAATCTGCGTTGAATTTATCCTCCTGCTCCCCTTCCCGGAGTTTGAAACCGACGGAAAATGTTTCCACTTTTCCCGAAACGTGGGCCATACTCTCAAGCACCGCGCTTGAGTCAATACCTCCGGAAAGATACAGGCCGACC
>CAYHOU010000009.1:0-11730 GCA_964358195.1 uncultured Candidatus Saccharibacteria bacterium
TCTCCAAAAGCGAGGTTCCCCGTTCGAGTCGGGGTGGGCCCGTAGAAACAAAAACGCCGTTTGGCGTTTTTTGTCTGCGTCAAGTCAGCATTTGCTATTTCTTTGATTCCTTGTGCACTGTGCGCTTCCCGCACCACTGACAAAACTTCTTGAGCTCAATTTTGCGCTCAACTTTTTTCTTGTTTTTCTCGCTCCAGTAATTCGTGCGCTTGCACTTGGAACAATTGAGTTTAAGAAGGCGGTCTTGGCTCATACGAATAGCTTTTAGCTTCTAGGTGCTAGCTTTTAGGAAAGACCTTAAAAGACTATCAGAAATTGGGAAAAATGCAATTCTGGACGATTTGGGTGGATATTCGGAATTGATTCGGGATATCACTTATAAATGCGTTTGATGAGTGGATTAAGACGAGTCACTATCTCATACCACGACGCGTCCAACAGCCCCCCGATACCTTCGGCGGAAGCCGGGGACGTGTCGTCTGTGGAGATAATCATAACCTCATCGCCGGGTGCTACACCCGCAATACCGCCAACATCAATAGTAACCATATCCATACTGATTCGGCCAAGTACTTTCGCGTTCTTTCCGCGCACTAAAACCTGCCCGATTGCCGAAAGCGCCCTTGGATATCCATGCCAATACCCAATCGGCACCACCGCGACCGTGGTGTCCTTGACGAGCGTCTCCGTAAGGTCATAGCCGATTTTGCTTCCTTTCGGAAGCCTCTTCACCTCGGTAATGAAGGATTTCCAGGAAAGAATTGGCGTAAGAGCAATCCGGTTCTTCAAATATGATTTAACCGCTCGTTCAGGCCAAAGTCCGTAGAGTCCGATGCCGATGCGCACCATATCAAAATGCGCTTCCGGAAACACGAGTGTGCCTGAACTCGCGGCTGCGTGGAAAATTGGATGAAGACCAGCTTTGTTAAACTCGGTGACCCATTGCTTGAACTCGTCTATCTGATTCTTGGTGTCTTTCGGAAATGCCGGGTTTTTCGCCGCGGCAAAGTGAGTGAAGAGTCCTTCAATAAGAATTGAAGGAGATTTATGATGTAAGATTTTAGATTTAAGAAAAGCAAGGATTTTTGGCAGGTCTTCTGCCAAAAATCCTTGGCGGTGCATTCCGGTATCCACTTTGATATGAATTTTAAGGGGTTTGGAGATCCGCCGGCTGGCGGATTGCTTTGAAATCGCTTCAAGCGTCTCAAATGTAGAAACAGCTAGTGAAATATCGTCTTTTGCCGCCTCGGCGAAAAGCTCCGGCATCGTGTAGCCGAGTACCAGAATCGGGAGCGTTACCCCCTCGCGCCGAAGCGCCCGCGCTTCGGTAATGGAGTCCACACCGAGAAAGTCGGCGCCAAGTTTCTCCATTTCCTTTGAAAATTGGATGAGGTCGTGTCCGTAGGCGTTACTCTTGACTACCGCCATCAATTTCGTCTTTTTGGAAATGAGAGACTTGAACACGTTGAAATTATGCCGAATTGCCTTTCGGTCTATTTCTATCCAAGTCCGTAGTCCTTTCCTCTCGTCTTTCGTGACGGTCATGTTTGGCATAGTATCGTAAAAACTGAAAACCCGCTAACTGAATGAAAAGTTAGCGTTTTATAGTAGATACGCTTAACGAATAGCGCACACGAATGGGGGACACCCTGCGCTCCCGCGCAGGGTTTCGGTGCGACCCGCGGGGTCAACGCCCCGCGGTGTCGCTCTCAACTTTATATAGTCCCCCGAGACAGACTTGAGGTCAGTACCGCTTTTATTTTAGGCTCTAGACCATCTTAATTATTCCAAAGAGGATGACCAACGCCACTACTACCATCTAAACAATCCGGATTGTTAGAATCTCGGCCAATAACACAATCGCCCCTGTAGTCCTTCCAACTCACACTCAAGAGCATCCAAACAATCAAAGCAATGATGATAAGTGGTATAAAACCCCAGAGTATTCCGAATTTCCCCAACACTGGCTTCTTGTGTTCTGTCTCTATTTTTTCTTGTTGTACCCTTCTATCGGACTTCTGTTTGTGGCGCAATTCAATATAACGAGCTTTCCTTTCTTTGCTCATGTTTTTCTCGCCGACTTCGTCCATTTCTTTCTTTAGTGCCCCTATTTCAATTTCTTCGTTATTGTCCATGTTATTTTTCCAACTTCTCTATTGAAACGCCGCCGCTTCGGCGATTTTCGCCATAGTTTGGACGCTAGGCTCGTTGACTATGCCGCTTTCGTCTTTTAAATGCGCCGGGCTGGACTCGAACCAGCGATGCCCGAAGGCCGTGGATTTACAGTCCACTGGAATAGCCGCTATCCGACCGGCGCGTTTTTACGACACATAGAGTCTATCAGATTTTTCAATTCTATCAACAATTTCTTATCACTATAGCGAAGATGAATCATTCCATATTGCATCTTCCGGCCATCTTCTCGAAAGTCAGTTCGTACATACGGCTTACTGAATTGGCTTTTAGGAATTTTTGTAGTTTTACTCCAAAAAGAAATCAGTTGCTGGACATTTTGATTAGAGTAACAATAGAGGAGAACTCGGAGACGCTTTTCATCCACTCTATAAATTTCCCGCAAAAATCGAGAAAATATAGCAATCATTTTAGGGTCGCTATTAGCAAAATCCACAGTACTATTTGTGCTTTTTTCATTTCCCTTGAAGCCCTCACACCAATACAGCATGGCTCCTATAATTCGAAGGTTCTTTTGTTGAGCAGTAAGTTTGTTCGTTACTGAAAAGGAAAGTGGCTTTAGGTCAAAACGCCTTGCACTTATTTCCGAAAATGTCCTGCGGCTTAGGTTGTGCCACCTCATGAAATAAACGACTGCGCCTGAAGAGACGTTTAATTTCCTCCCAATCTCTTGCATTGAAAGAAAGTCTTTGTAATACCAGCGTTTTATCTTTGACAGTGCTACTGCAGGAATGATACCCATACCCACAATTGTAACAGAGAGACGGAAGATATCAATGTCAGTTGTACACAGGTACTATAGCACTTGACCTGTGTATGAAAAAGACTCACTCCGATGACAATGGGGCGAGTCTTTGCTCCGCCTATTTTAGCCTTTTATCTCAACCGGCTCTTCGGTCATTACATCGCTTCTGATTGCTTTCGGCTGCCCGTTTCCGTTCCCGTTTCTTCCATTCCTCCACTTCTTAACGGTAAAAATGATTTCACCATTCTTCATCGCGAGCGAAACGGCGCCACCCTTATCAATCCCTCTGCCGATAATCAGTGATGCGACTGGGTTTAATATCTTGTTCTGAATGAGGCGTTTCAAAGGCCTCGCGCCGTACTGCGGATTGTATCCTTCCTTCGCGAGATATGAATAGACTTCCGGAGCGACGGCAAGCGAGATTTCCTTCGCCTTAAGACGGTCCTCCACCTGCCGAAGTTGAATGCCGACAATTTTCTGAACCGCCTCAACCGAGAGAATGTCAAAGATGATGATATCGTCCAAACGGTTCAGGAATTCGGGACGGAAATAATCCTTAAGCGCGGCGGTAACTTTGTTTTTCGCGTCCTCGTAATCATTTGCCTTACCCGCTACCGAAAATCCAACTTTCTCCATCTTGTCTATGAATTGCGCACCAATGTTGGACGTGAGAATGATGATGGTGTTGCGAAAGTTTACCGCGCGCCCCTTCGCGTCGGTTAGCCGGCCGTTATCAAGAATCTGAAGCAAAATATTGAAGACCTCCGGATGCGCTTTCTCAATCTCATCAATCAGCACCACGGCATACGGCCGGTGGCGAATTGTTTCAGTAAGCGTCCCTCCTTCCTCATATCCGACATAGCCCGGCGGCGCGCCGATGAGCTTGGACACCGCGTGCTTCTCCATAAACTCGGACATATCCACGCGGATAAGCGAGCGTTCGTCGTTGAACATAAATTCGGCAAGCGCCTTCGTAAGTTCGGTCTTGCCGACGCCAGTCGGTCCGAGGAAGAGGAACGAGCCGATTGGACGATTCGGGTCGGAAATGCCGGCGCGACTCCGCTTAATCGCGTCGGAGACGCGCTTAATCGGGTCATCCTGACCAACGATGCGCGCACGGAGGTCCTCTTCAATGCGCGCGAGTCGCGTAGCTTCCTCTTCAAGCATCCGCGTCAGTGGAATGCCTGTCCATTTGGCCACGATGTCGGCAATATCGTTTCCCATAATTTCCTCCTTGAGAATTCGCCGCGAACTTTGCAGTTTTTTCAGACGCTTCACGTTTGTCTCTAGCTCTTTTTGAAGAAGCGGTATTTTGCCATACCGAATTTCCGCCGCTTTTGAAAGGTCGGCGCGCGCTTCCGCGTTTTCCGCTTCAATGCGGAGTGTTTCCAGTTCCTTCTTTGCTTTTTTGATTTCGGTAATCGTCTCTTTCTCGTTCTTCCACTTGAGTTCAATCTCTTCGGTTTTTTCCTTCAAATCCGCGATTTCAGTTTCAATGTCCTTGATGCGTGTCTTGGCTGATTTGGACGCGCTTGTTTCGGGAGCACTGTGGCGAGACGGGTCTGCTTCTTTTTTCAGCGCCTCCTTTTCAATCTCTAGACGCATCACCTTGCGTCGCGTCTCCTCAAGGACCGGCGGCATATTCTCAAGCGAAATTTTGAGCGAAGAGGCCGCTTCATCTATGAGGTCTACGGCTTTGTCCGGCAGATACCGGTCGGTAATATACCGCGCCGAAAGGCTTACCGCGGCAACAATCGCCTCGTCCGTGATATGCACACCGTGGAAGAGTTCGTATTTTTCTTTCAGACCGCGGAGTATCGCGATGGCGTCTTCCACGGACGGTTCCGCGACAAACACAGGCTGGAACCTACGCGTAAGTGCGGGGTCCTTCTCAATATGCTTCTGATATTCTTTCAGCGTGGTCGCTCCGATAGCGCGCAGTTCTCCTCGCGCTAAAGCGGGTTTAAGCATATTGGACGCGTCCATCGCGCCTTCGGCGGCTCCGGCGCCCACAATCGTATGGATCTCATCAATGAACATGATGACCTTGCCTTCGGATTTCTCCACCTCTTTCATAATGTTCTTGAGTCGCTCTTCAAACTCACCTCGGTATTTGGTACCGGCGATGAGAAGCCCCAGATCAAGCGACACCAGCTCCTTGTCCTTGAGTGATTCGGGAATATCGCCTTGCGACATACGAAGCGCGAGCCCTTCCACAATGGCAGTCTTTCCTACACCAGCTTCTCCGATAAGAATCGGATTGTTTTTAGTCCGACGGGAAAGTATCTGGATAATGCGGGAAATCTCGGTGTCGCGCCCGATGACGGGGTCAAGTTTGTTTTCGCGCGCGAGCGAAGTGAGATTCCTCGTGAATCTGGCGAGAAATTTAAACCGCTTAGGCGATACCACCGTTTCGGTTGAACGACTACTCCGAAGCTCTTCAAGCACGCGGAGTATAGAGGCTTTTTCAAGCTTGAACCGAGCGAGCATTTCGCGCGCGGTACCGCCAACGTCAAATATCGCGATAAAAAGGTGTTCGGTGGACACGAATTCATCTTTAAGGCTGGCCGCGACGCGGCTTGAATTTTCCAATATTTGAGCGAGTTCCGGCGTGAGATAAATCTGATAGGACGGCGAAAGAACAGCGGAACCCTCCGGACCCTCAATGGATTCCAAAATTGAATCGGTAAGAAGCACCGTGTCCACCTCAAGTTTTTCAAGAATGGAGATAACGATGCTTTCCTCCTGAAGCATAAGTGCCGCGAGAAGATGAAGCGGATTGACATGATTCTGTCCGCGTTCAATAGCGAGCTCATGCGCACGACGAATGGCTTCTTTCGCTTTCGTGGTGAAATGATGAAAGGGAGGCATAGCAATTTTGCAGACAAAATTGAATTTCTAATTTCCCCGCCTGCGCCGAAGCGGCTTCGGCGGGCAGGTAATACCTAATTTCTAAACACACCCGGAAGAAGCCTTTGAAATATAGGTTTGAGCGCCCAGTATAGCACAAAATGAACTTGTATGCCTCAATTTGCGGTGTCGCCTGTCGGCGCCGAAGCGGTTGCTTTTAGGACTTCATCAAGTACTTTTTGAATCGGTAAAAACGTATTCCGGCTTACACTCTGCGGTCCCGCGTTCATACCGATAACTTCGCCCGAAAGATTAAGCAGAAGCGAACCAAGCACAAGTTCCGAAGAACGAATGTCGGTTTTTATTGCGATGAGTTCCCGTGCGGCTTGAGGTGTCGTTGTGGAACTATCGGTGGTTTTCTGGGCAGCCTTTTGCACAAGGTTGGAAATAATTCCCGTGGAAACCGAGTTGGTGTCGTCGCCGCCTATCGCCACGACCGCTTGGCCAAGCTTAAGTTCCATCGTGGAAAATTGCGGGGGTGTAAAACGATACACGCCTTTTTCCCTGTCCTGCACTATCGGCGCGAGAAAAAGCAGACCCGCGCCTTGGTCCGAAAAGACAATGTTCAGCGGGAAAATACGCCCGTCGGGAAACACACCCTGGTAGCTTTCCGCTATAGTGTTGCCCGCACTATCAGTCTTCCTGTACGCGACACTGATGTCCGACACGATAAGTCCTTCGCGGGAAACCACGAGCCCGATGCCGGCAAAATTTGATTTGCCTTCTCCGGTCGTTTCCTTAATGCGTACCACGCTTCCGGTATTTTTCTCAATCGCGCTGAGTATCGCGTCATCGGCTTTCACAACGACGGTTTCCTTGGTCACGATCGCCGCAGTTTGTTTCGTAGGTTCCTGCACTACCCGCTCAATCGTCTTTTCAACGACACGGTTAATTGTCTGAGTAACGCCCGGCGGAGCCTGGTCCATTAAGGACACGGTGACAATACCCGTGGCGATGGAGGTCACGAACGAGACGAGAAGCGCGAGCAGGATTAGTTGTTGTTTGCTTAAAGATTCCATAAAAGACACGGAACTGACACTGACTAAGAACACGGAAGTGACTCGGGATTTCCCCTACTCGGATGAGGAGGGGTGCCGAAGGCGGGGTGGCGTGAAAATTTCGCCCGAAACAGCACCTTTATAGTACACAACCGCGAAATAGGATTCAATGTTTGGAACCGACAAGTTTCCCAAGAGTTCTTGCGGTGTATTCAACTTCACTCTTTGTTGTATACCGCCCCAGTGTAAATCGCAAACTGGAACGCGTACGCTCTTTTCCTCCGCCAAGCGCTCCTATCACATACGATTCCTTTTCGTCTTTGAGACACGAACTTTTGGTGGAAACCGCGATACCTTCCGCGTCAAGTTTGAGCGTCAGAAATTCCGTATCAATTCCCGGAAGCGAGATATTTAAATTGTTCGGCAATCGTTCCCCCTCCTCCATACTTCCGTTAACCACCATCTCTATTCCGATATTCTGCAGAATATTGGAATAGAGGAGGTCGCACAATTTTTTAATCCGAGACGATTCTTTTTCGCGCTCCGCGGTCGCGATGCGGAGCGCTTCCGCAAAACCGCGAATGGCGGGAACATTCTCGGTTGTTGAGCGAAACCCTTTTTCTTGCCCGCCACCGAGAAGCATCGGAACGAGTGGCGTATGTCGCCTGACATAGAGCGTACCAATTCCTTTCGGACCGTACATCTTGTGTCCATCCAGTGTCATAAGGTCAACGCCGAGCGCGTTTACCAAGCAATTGAGATACAGCGGAGCTTGACAGGCATCCGAGTGGAAAACAGGAAGCCTGTTTTCCACAGCTTTCAGCTTATAGCTTTTAGCTTTTAGCTTTTGAAGACGAAGGCTCTGAATCATTTGGCCGATTTTGCGGACTGGCTGAATAGTGCCAATTTCATTGTTAGCGTACATGACTGATACTAGTACCGTGTTTGGTTTTACGGCGGCAATTATTTCTTCCGCTTTCACGATGCCGTTCGCTTCCACAGGCACATACGTTACTTCCGCTCTTCCTTGCCGTTCCAACTCCCGAAGCGGTTCAAGCACGGAAGAGTGCTCAATGTTGGTCGTGACGATATGTGGCTTATCCCCCTTAACAAAGGGGGTGCCACCGTCTTCGGTGGCGGGGGTTGTGACATCCCTCCCCCTCGCCGACTCGGGTACTCCCTTTAAAAAGGGAGATTGAAGAACTCCAAAAATCGCCAAGTTGTTTGCTTCCGTACCGCCACTTGTAAATATGATTTCTTCCGCGTGCGCTTCAATGGAACGCGCGACCAAAGTCCGCGCGGAATCAAGAGCTTTTTTTGCCGCAACCCCTTCCGCGTGAATAGAACTCGGGTTGCCGAATGTTTTTCTGAAAAACGACTCCATCACCTTCTTAACCCGCGGGTCAAGCGGGGCTGTAGAGGCATAGTCCAAATAACAGCGTTTAGTGGAATAGTCGTAGACTGCGTTTAGCGTAGAGCGTTTAGTCTTGGGATTTGACATAAATAGAAGAAGATGACATCAAAAGCTTCGGAAAACTCAAGTAAACTATGAAAAATACCATTTGTCCAAATCGTCTTCGGAAATTCAGTGTTCACGACCTCACAAAAGACTGCATGGATTTCGCACCTGCAAAGCGCGCTGAGCACCATTAACCTCCCGGGAGAGACTTTCCGTATGGAAGTGAAGGATGGGGTATCCTTCTCGGTAGTTTCGTTTTCGCTCGCGTCATAGCGATTGGCGAGTGGAGTCGGAAGTCGTAGCAGTCCGTAGCCGCGGACTGCTTTTTTAATGGTGCTGGAAAAAAGAGCCGTATTGACGTATACTACCCTGCTATGGTGATTGACACGAATACGCTCCTCATTGTCTTTACCGTTTGCATGGTTATTGCTGTGTTTTTGGGACTGCACACGGAGTGGAAGGTGAACCGCTTGCTTCGTGGCAAAAGCGGAAAAAGCTTGGAGGATGTCATCATACGGAATGCCGCCGACATTGAAAAATTTAAGGAGTTCCGTAAGGAGCTGGAAACGTACCTTGAGACCGTGGAAAAACGTCTGGACCAAAGCGTTCGCGGGGTCGGCACCGTGCGGTTCAATCCGTTCAAGGGAACGGGGGACGGCGGACATCAGAGCTTCGCGACGGCCTTTCTGGACGAGAACGAAAACGGTGTCGTCTTATCCACTCTTTATACGCGGGAGCGAGTCGGTGTCTATGCCAAACCACTAAAGAACGGGAAATCGGAGTATGAATTGACGGAAGAGGAACGCCACGCGATAGAAGAAGCGAAGAAGAAATTACGTTTATAAATTTCGAATACCGAATTTCGAATATCGAAAAAGGAAGTCAAATAGCAAATACAAAAACTAAAATTCTTTTTTTCTGTATTTGGTATTCGAAATTCGATATTTTTAGATATTAGATATTCGAAATTCGATATTCCGCACACACCATAACATCAATTATGCAAACTAATTCTCCGACAACTGAAAAAATCCAGAAAATACCTCGTCCTCCGGTCGTGGCGGTGATGGGTCATATTGACCATGGCAAATCAACTTTGCTCGACTACATACGTAAAACGAATGTGGTCGGAGGCGAAGCGGGAGGTATTACCCAACATCTCGGCGCGTACGAAGTTCTACACACGACGAAAGAAGGCAAGACGCACAGTATTACCTTTCTTGACACTCCCGGCCATGAAGCGTTCAAAGGCATTCGTTCGCGTGGAGCGAACGTGGCTGATGTCGGTATTCTCGTCATCTCCGCCGAGGAAGGCGTAAAGCCGCAGACTATTGAAGCGCTCGGCTCCATTAAGAAGGCGTGCATTCCATATGTCGTTGCACTGACGAAGATTGATAAGCCAGAAGCGAACGTGGAGCGCGCCAAGCAAAGCCTTGCCGAACATGAAATATATGTTGAAGGATACGGGGGTGATATCCCCTTCGTTGCCATTTCTGGTAAGACTGGCGAAGGCGTGCCCGACCTACTTGACCTCATACTGCTCGTTGCGGAAATGAGCGACATGCACGCGGTTGCAGGCGCGAGAATGCGAGCATATATCATAGAATCCAACGTGGACAAAAAGAAGGGTATTTACGCGACGCTTATCGTCAAAGAAGGAACGATAAAGAAAGGGGACATCGTCGTGGCCGAAGGAGCCTACTCGGTCACCCGCCGGCTTGAAGACTTTCGTGGAGAAGAGCTAGAAAAGGGAGAACCGGGGATGCCCGTTCGCATTATCGGATGGAGTTCCGTCCCGCCCGTTGGCGCGCTCTGCCATACGGTACAGGATAAGCGCGAGGCCGAGGCAGAAATTCTGCTTGAATCAGAGAAGAAAAAGAGACGACCGAACAACACAGCTACCACGCTTCTTGTGGAAACCGCATTGCTTCCTCTCGTTATCAAGGCGGACACGGGCGGAAGTCTTGAAGCGGTGGAGGCCGAGATTCAGAAACAAGCGACCGAGAAGGTGCGGATTCAAATCGTTTCCCGCGGTATCGGCTCCATAAGCGAAAGTGACCTCAAGAGTGCTAGAGGAAGTGATGAGCCCGCTATCGCCGGATTCAACGTTGCCATAGACCCTCCCGCGCAAAGCATTATTGAGCGAGGAGGTATCACGGTGCAGACTTTTGATATCATCTACAAATTGGGAGAGTGGGTCGCTGAGCTTGTGAAAAAGCGCACACCGAAAGTTACGGTAGTTACTATCAAGGCGAATGCGAAAGTGCTCAAGATTTTTACCACCGAAAAGGACCGCCAGGTTATCGGCGGGAAAGTGCTTGATGGGACGATTGAAGCTGGAGACGAATTTAACATTTTACGGAGAGGGTCGCCGATAGGTAAAGGCAGAATACGAGAGCTTCAACGATTTAAGGAGAAGGCGACATCAATACCGGCAGGAAGTGAGTTCGGAACATTCGTGTCCACCAGCATCACCATTATGCCGAGTGACCAGATTGAGGTGGTAACAAGCGTAGAACAATAAGTACCAATCAACGAATGAGAACTAATCTACGAATACCTACTAATCCGATTCCTATTCGCTGATATTGGCAGATTAGTATTGGATTGGTAGATTGGTACTTGATTGTAAAGTTGGGAGCGGCATCGCAGGGCGTTAGACCAGTGTTTGGTCGCACCCGCTTCGCCCGCGAAGCGAGGCGAGCCGAACCCTGCGCAGGAGCGCAGTGGAATAGTCAGCTTGCAGTCGTAGCATATGTAGTCGTAGACTGACTGTAGACTAGGTGTCCCCCATTCGTGTGCGCTATTCGTTAAGCGTATCTACTATGAAATCCACAAAATCGGAAAAAATGCGAGAGGCGATACGGCACGCGGCGGCCGAATTTATGGCCGAAGTCGCTGATAGCACATCGCTGATTACAGTGACAAATGTACACCTCACTCCAAAGGCCGACCGCGCCACGATTCTTGTTACCGTGTTCCCCGATGACAAAGAAAAGGATGCACTCGCGTTCGCTAGCCGTCAAGGAGGCAAACTGCGCGACTTCATCGGACAGCGTATTTCCCTTCAGCATTTGCCGTATATCTCTTTCGCACTGGATGTAGGCGAGAAGAATAGGCAAAAAATTGAGGAGCTTTCGCAGAAAGCCCAGTAATACCTAGAAAAAAGCCCGCCAGTGCGGTATTGTAGTAACCATGGCCACGTAGAAAAGTGGTAATTCGAGAGTCTGCCTGCCCGCCAATTAGCCTCCGCCGAGATATGGCCTGGTGGCGAAGTGGTAACGCTGAAGTCTGCAAAACTTCCATGCGGGGGTTCGATTCCCCCCCAGGCCTCAAGGCGATGGCAGGCGGGCAAAACTCTTATGCGGGGGTTCGATTCTCCCCGTGGCCTTTTCAAAAAGCTTTTAGCTTTTAGGTTTTAGCTT
>CAYHOU010000010.1:0-10970 GCA_964358195.1 uncultured Candidatus Saccharibacteria bacterium
AAAACTTACTGCAATATTCTAACTCATTTTCTAGAATTACGCAAGGGGTTTACGGAGTACTGATTCTTACGAATATACCGATGCGCCAATTCGTATATCTGTAAGCATTCGTACTCCGTAAAACCACTACCTGCGGTAAAACTCCAAAATGGCCGAAATATTGAAGGGAAGTTCGGTTCTAACCAGTTTCGGCATACCAACTACTGTTCCCTCGCCCCTTTGCACGTCAAATCGGAGCCAAGCGGGACTCTGGTGATCACGGACAGTATCTTTCATTGCCACGAACAGAGGTTTTGCTTCACTCCCCTTCCTAAGGCGGATACTGTCGCCAATACTGACGCGATACGAGGGAATCGTCACTCGGACTCCGTTTACCATAAAATGGCCGTGCGAAGCGTACTGGCGGGATGCCTGGCGAGACGGCGCTAGACCGAGGCGGAAAATGACATTATCTAGGCGAGTTTCAAGTTCGGTATACAGAGCATCGTCATCGCGAGTATTCTTTTTCGCGATTGCGTTAGCAACGTACCTTGCGAACTGGCGCTCACCAAGCCCATAGAAAAAACGGGCGCGCTGTTTCTCCTTGAGCTGGGCACCGAATTCACTGCGGCCGTAACCCTTCACCATTACTTTTCCCGCGCGAAGCGCGTATTTAGCGGACTGCGTCTTCGGGAACAGGTCTGCGCCGAGGCGGCGGGCTATTTTGTATCGTGGTCCTATTTTCATAAATG
Source organism: uncultured Candidatus Saccharibacteria bacterium (assembly GCA_964358195.1). Taxonomy (GTDB): domain Bacteria; phylum Patescibacteriota; class Minisyncoccia; order Phycocordibacterales; family UBA10002; genus UBA10002. The sequence continues at coordinate 732 of CAYHOU010000010.1, forward strand.
ATGTGATACTAATCTACGAAGTATATGCGAATGCAACGAAAAAATACGAATGTTCATTTTCGGAATTAGTATTTTTTCGTTGCATTAGTACCCATTCGTTGTTTCGTATCATATTAAACTCTTCGGGCTCGCGGAGGACGTGGGCCATTGTGCGGTACTGGCGTCGCGTCCTTAATACTGGTAATGGAAAAACCTTTATTAATGAAGCCTCGGATGGAAGATTCGCGTCCCGAACCCACTCCCTTTACCACAACGCTAACGTCGCGGACTCCCATCGCTTGCGCCTTCGCGGCAATGGCTTCCCCGACCTTGGCGGCTGCAAACGGGGTACCCTTCTTCGCGCCCTGGAAACCGAGAGCTCCACTGGAGGAAAAGGCCACCACATTACCTTTTTCGTCAGTGAGCGTCAGGCGGGTGTTGTTGTAGGTGGAGTCAACGTACAACACCGCGCGGTTAAGTAAACGTTTCTTTGCCGCGGTTCCCCGCGAAGCGCCTCCTGCGCTTTCCGTCTCTCCCTTTGCAACTATGCGTTTTTTTCCCATGATAACTGAATGACTAATGACGTATAACTGAATGACTGAATAACGTAGGACTTACGCAAATGACCCCTTTCTGTCATCCTCGCGAATGCGGGGATCCAGAATCTGGCTTATTTCCACGGCCTGGATTCCCGCCTGCGCGGGAATGACACCCTAAAATGCTTTTCTGCGTAAGTCCTATAACGGAAGACTTGATTGCGAAGCACTGGGTCATTCAGTTATGCAGTTATGTGTTATTGGTTATTTCTTCTCTACCGCCCGTCGTCCTGTACCCATAGTCTTGCGGATGTTTCCTCGGCGAGTTCGCGAGTTAGTCTTCGTCCGCTGCCCACGAACCGGAAGACCGCGTAAATGCCGAATACCGCGGTAGGCCTTGATATCCTTGAGGCGCTTTACATTTCCGGAAATATCCCGCTTCAAGTCTCCCTCAATCGTATATTTCTCTATTTCACGTCGGATGGCGTTCTCTTCGTCCGCAGTCAGGTCCTTGGACTTCTTGGCGAAATCAACGTTTGCATCCTTAAGAATAGTGAGAGCAAGCGAGTGGCCAACCCCAAAAATAATCCTGAGTCCGTACTCAAGCCGTTTGTTGTCCGGAATGGTGATACCGCTGATTCTCATTAGTTTATAGCTGTTAGCTTATAGCTTATAGCTTCCAGAAAAAGAACCCGAATTTCTCTCATCCTAAAAGCTATAAGCTATAAGCTCGTTATCCTTGTCGCTGCTTGTGCCTCGGATTGCTTTTGCACAACACATACACATACCCTTTCCGGCGTACCACTTTGCACTGGGCACAGATTTTTTTAACGGATGCTTTAACCCTCATAGAAGTTGTACGTTAAAAGTTTTGCCCGCTTGAAGCGGGCTCAAAGTTTGTAAGTTAAAGAAAACTTCCAAACCTGCAAACTAAAGCGAAGCGTAACTTACAAACGTTTCGTTATCCTCCCCTTTCCTCCATAGGGGTCTATTTCAACGGTAACTTTGTCTCCAATGAGAACACGGATTCGGTGCATACGCATCTTCCCCGCGAGGAAAGAAAGTAGCTCCCGCCCGTCCTCAAGTTTTACCTTGAAAAGCGCATCGGGAAGAGCTTCAGTCACCACACCGGTGACTGCATTCACCCCTTTTGAACTCATTGCGGACATCATTGCGTAACGGGGTGTATCATAGCAATAAACGATATATGCGTCAACCCCGTAGTAGATTTGCGGATTACACGAAGGAACGATAGGTATTGAAATCCTGCAGTGGGAAAGTCCGTAGAAATCATCGCACTATTTCGCAAAAAAGTGTGTAAAAACAATCCGCAAATTCACTACGGGGTCAACCACGCAAAAGCGGCTACTCCGATTTGGAAGCCTTTGCGGACGCCTCTCCGGAAATCGTCTCTATAACAACCTGCTTCGGATTCTTCGGGAACGTTCTACTCCAGAACGGCTTCAAAACAAGGTCAGCCTTTTCAATCGTCGGGAAAGAAGCGAGGGCTGTCGCAAGGCCATCCTTTGGTTTGCCCAAAAGAGTGTCTCGGAGTTTTGCCTCATCAAAGCGCCACACTATCCTGGCATCCCCCGAAAGTGTAAAGCGGAGCGTCTTCACTTCGGCAAAATTACCCGTTGGAGACTCGGTAAGTTGAAAGGAAAGTCTGCTCATGTCCGGTATCTCAACGGGAAGTTTGTCAAATGATGGAATAAGCGTTTGCGCGATAGCTTCTGCAATATCAGCTCGTTTAAAAAGATATGCCGCTCCCGTTATCCTTTGACGTACTGCGGACCGTCCTTCGCCGCGAGATTCCAGTGTAAGCGATTCATCTTTTGTGGCAATTGCTCCCGGGAAAAGCACATATCCGGCAGGAACGAGTGTTTGTTTATCCTCGGTCACCTTTTTCAAAAGGGTATTCCTAAGTGTAACGCGCGCGGCCTCGATGGCGGCATCCGAAGGCGTCTTGACGGCTCCGTTCATACCACCCGAAAGAGGAGTCTTTGAACGAGCATAAAAGGAGGCAAATCGAGCGGGGTCAGTCTTAAAACCGGGAATGGTAAAGTCCGAAAGGGCGCTATTGTATTCCGCTCCGGGAGAATCAGCGGATACCACAGCTTCGACACTTCCGGGAACAGGACGTCCGTTCTTGGTAGTCTTTCCCGGGACGGTAACCGAGGTTCCAATCCGATAAATAAGGCCCGCTGGAGTCTCAAAGCGAGTATTCCTTATAAGACGCTGAGGCTTGTCGGAGAAGGCGTTGTAAATGATAATTGTTCCACTTGCTCGTTCCGATACTTTCTTCACGGTATCTGCGGGAATAACGACCTCTGAAGTCTCATTGATTTGCAAAGTCTGGAAATTCAACCTACCTGCATCCCCTTTCGTCGCCGTAAATTCCGTGGAAACAGATACCGATTGAGCCCTGGGAGTAATGAAAACTTTGGCTCCCGTAAAGCTCGTAGAAAGTGCGACAATAAGAAAGATGACAAAAAATACCGCTACCCCCCATAAGAGGACTCTTCGCCATGAGCCGCTCGCGGTTCCTCCGTCTCTCTCTTCCGCCACCTCTTCCTCTTCAATTTCAATCTCCTCCCGTTCATAGAGGATGGAATCTTCAACGCTCTTTTGTTTGGAGCTGGCGCGTCCGAGAGGGAGCGGAACACGTCGGATGGAGCGTTCCTCTCGCGTCATAACATCATGTAGCACATTTTTTGACATAGCTGTTCTTTTTTTGAAAAGGCGGTCTGCGGTGAATTACGTGCTCGTGAGTAAAGTTAGGCGGTTGTTTCTTGTTTTGTGTGCGGTGTTGCAAGCATGTCGCGACAACCGATTCTGTTCACTAGATTTTACTATCGGCGCAAGCGATTTGCAACGGTAGCAATAAGACTTATGAACACGTCGGGCGTTTGCGAGGGGCTCCACCTCACGAGCGAGGCCATCTGGTCACTTCGCAGTTCCGTAACGTCAAATGACGTGGACGACATTGAAAAATGGGGGAAACTTCCCTGTCGTATCGCTTCCGCGAAAAGAGGAGAAACATCGTCATCGGCGGTAAGGAAAACCCGACGCGGCAAGAATACCTCAGCGGAAAACTTAGAGAGTGCCTCGGAAAATTTCTCACGCCACTCTTTTTTACCTTTTTCAATGATCCTTGAGAATTTTTCGGCCATTGGGCCGGTACTACCGCTTTCGGAATGGAGCTTGAGTAAGGTGGTTGTTCCGGAAAACGGAACCGAAGCGTCTCCTTCAAGTAAACGCAAAATGTGAATTTTTGCCGAAGGAAAAGTAACTATTTCCACAAGAACCCCATTCTTGACAACGGAAATTTCCGTCTGCTCCCCGCTGATATCAACGATAAGAAAACTTTCTTCGCTTGGATATAATTCGCGAAGCACCGCGAAGGCAACCATTGAGAACGAGTGAAAGCTGGAATGTTTCGCGTGGATGTGTCTCGAAATGGTGTCCATGATTTGCTCGGTTATTCGAGCAACGGAAAAACTTCTAAATACCGCAAAATCCACCTCGGCAGCCTCCTTTCCATAGGGGACCGACGTTTCGTAGCCATTCAAAATCGTCTTAATAAGCTTTCGTTCTATTTCAATGCCGTCTTTCTTCCCTAGCTCCAACGGGTCCGCTTCCTCCCGAGAATGTTCAAGAAGCGTCGTAAACACTGCCGGAGTGAGTACTTCAGATTTTTTATTTTTTAACGATAAAAATGTTGTCTTGGACATAACCCACGGAGCCGAAAGTGAAACAAACACCTCACGTATCTGCGGAGGATGCACTCCGAAGCCAGCCACTCCAAAGCCCTCCTTTGTGACCGCGAGAACGACTTCGGAAAGCGAGCGGAGCATATGCGAAAGCAAATGACGCCCCGTGGCTCGTGACCGCAGAATAATCTCGCTCCGAAAACTGTAGAGAAGTGTGGGTGTATGCGTAGCGGACGCAAGCAGAATCGCCCCGCCCACACTTCCGCTGCCGATATCAAACAGCAACATACACTGACTTTCCTTCTCTGGAGAGAAAAGAGACATGAGCACAGTATAACAGATGACTGAATAACAAATAACTGAATAACTCTACTTCCCCTATGTCATTCCCGCGGATGCGGGAATCCAGTTCTTACGTCATTCAGTGATTCAATTATAGGGCATTAGTCATTTAGTGTCGCCTTAATTCGGCGGACTCCCGCGGAAACTGCCTCTTCTTTTAAGATTCTAAATGCACCAAGCGTTCCGGTATTGGCAACGTGAGGTCCCCCGCAAAATTCTTTTGAATACGCAGTCTCCAAGGAATTGCCAATAAAGTATACATTCACCTCATCGCCGTATTTTTCGCCAAAAAAGTGAAGCGCACCGGTCTTCTCGGCTTCACCGAACGGTAATACTACCTTCTGCATCGGAAGTTTCGCCTGTATTTTCTCGTTGACAATATTCTCTACGCGCCCCTTCTCCTCATCAGTCACCTTTCTACTGAATGCAAAATCAAAACGAAGCCGCTCGGAAGTGATATTGCTCCCTTTTTGCTGTACTTCATTTCCCAGCACATCGCGAAGCGCCTGATGGAGCAAATGGGTAGCCGTGTGGTATTTTACGGACATTTCACTCGCGTCAGCAAGTCCACCCTTAAACTTTTTCTCACTTCCGGCACGGGATACCGCATGATGCTTTTTCAGCTCTTCATCAAAGCTCGCCGTGTCCACCGTGAGCCCCTTTTCGGGGGCGAGATCCTTGATCATATCGATAGGAAGTCCATACGAAGAGAAAAGCATAAACGCATCTTTTCCGCTTATCTGCCTCTCCCCCTTTTCAAAGGGGGAGATTGAGAGGGGGTTGGACAACCTCTGTACAATCCTGTTGAACTCCTTCAGTCCGCTATCAAGCGTCTTTCGAAACTTCTCCTCCTCGCTCCCAATTTCCTCCTCAATCATCTCTTTTTTCTGTGCAAGTGAAGGATAGACATCACGATACGTTTCCACGACTGATGAAACAAGTCCGGAAAGCGCCTGCGCCTTAATTCCCAAAAGGTCAAGATGCCGTACCGCTCTCCGGAGAAGCCTGCGCGTAAAATATCCTTGGTCTGTGTTGGACGGATGTGCGCCGTCTGCAATAAGAAAAACAGAAGCGCGTAAATGCTCCGCGACAATACGGAAAGAACGCTGAAATGTCGTATCGGCATAAAATTTCCCTGAAGCCTCTTCAAGCGCTCGAATGGTCGGCGCAAACACATCAAGGGTAAAGATGTCGCCGTTTCCCGCGCTCGCCGCCGCGATACGCTCCAATCCTCCACCAAAGTCCACGTTTTTTTGTGGCAATTTTTCAAAACCATGGTCAGCTTTCCTGTATTCCATAAATACCGAATTCCCTATTTCCATAAACCTCCCACAATCGCAATTCGGGTGGCATTTCTCATCCTTCCACTCCGCTTTCTCGTGAAGTCCAAGTTCCGCCCCAAAATCAAAGAAGATTTCGCTGTCAGGCCCCCCGGGCTCGCCAATAGGCATATTCTCCGGCACACCGGCGCGCGACCACCAGTTTTTCTTACTGCCGTAGTAACAAATACGTGCAGTCGGTATTCCGACTTTTTTCCAAATGTCGGCCGACTCATCGTCTCGTGGCAAGCCGAATTTCTCATCACCTTCAAAACAGCTTACCCACAGCTTCTCTTTTGCGATACCTAGCTCTTTAGTTAAAAACTCAAAAATCCACGAAAGTTGCTCCTCCTTCCAGTAATCGCCGAGCGACCAGTTGCCGAGCATCTCAAAAAAGGTAGTGTGGCGGTTATCGCCGACCTCCTCAATGTCCTGCGAGCGAAAGCACTTTTGCGAGTCGACAATGCGTTTTCCTGCCGGGTGCTTTTCGCCAAGAAGATACGGCAACATCGGCTGCATGCCGCTTCCGGTAAAGAGTGTTGTGGAGTCATTTTCCGGCACGAGCGAAGCCGAAGGAACAATGACATGCCCATTCAACTCAAAAAACTTTAGATATTTCTCTCGGACTTCCGCTACAGTCATGTTCTTCGCCTGTCATTCCTGTGAAGACAGGAATCCAGATAGATTAAAGAATCAAGGATAAAGGATTACAGGAGTATCCTATCGCATTTTGGCCTAATAAAAAAGTACGCGACCTACGGTGGCGTACCATGAAGCATGCAGTACATGTACTCTACGGCGTCGTTCAAGTCTTCCTGTGAAAACACGTGTCGTCTGTCTGGAACCAGCGCAAGATATTTCCTACTGCAGAAAATGAAGCGGCGACCGTCTGGCAGCCCAAGTTTTTCGCCGAGCGCAAAGAGAAAGTCAAACAAAATATCGTCCATGTTCTCAATCCATTTAGAAGTCCTGCGCGAACGAAGGAGGAGGGTCACCATTCCAAAATGTGCTGAATTTTCATCCCTGACCCAAATGTTTATGTGCAAAGGGGAATATCGCATACTACTTCCACTATAGTTGGGTCACGATTTTTGTCAAAATTAACGGAGTGGAACGAACACAAAGCCGGGATATTCATCGATGTCCAACTCATCATCAAGCCCCTTGTGAACCCGAACAAGTTTCTGTGCTTTTCCTTCATTTCCAACCGAAATCACCAAAACCCCCGTCTCCTTAAGATGCTTTATCAGAATGTTTTGGTTCATACTTTAGCAATAAGCCACGGCCGTGGCTTATTGCTAAGAAATCTTTACCCCTTCGGAGAGGAGGATTTTGCGCTTTTGGGAAGTTCCGCCACGATTGTAGCTACCGAGACTGCCGTCGGATTTGATAACTCGGTGGCAGGGGATTTTTGGGTCGAAGTTGGTCTTGAGCGCGGAACCGACAGCCCTGAAAGCGCGCGACGAACCGGCCTTCTCCGCTACCTGCTTGTAGGTTAACGTCTTCCCTTTCGGGATTTTCCGGACGATAGCGAAGACTTTTTGGGTGAATTTTGACATGACAGAATGGTAACTGCTTAGTTCCTCCTTTCCTAAAGGAGGTGCCGAGTCTCCGAGGCGGAGGATTTATCTACCACCCCTCAATCCCCTCCTTGGAAAGGAGGGGAGAACATCCCTTCCGCCGAAGACGGCGTGTGCTCCCTTTCCTAAGGGAGAATTCAGAAGAGCGAAGCAGTAGCGGAAGAGTCAGCAGATTTTGCTTTTACTGGCTTGTCGGTAGGCGTCTTGGAAGCCGAAAAAGAAACCTCAGCGGCAGCTTTGCGGTAATTACAATAATCACAGAGGGGTGCCGGAGCGGGAACTTCCTCGGAATCAAGACATTTTTTAATATCATGCAACGTAGGTTCCACCCAGTCCGTTTTGCCCGTGTAAGGAATAACGGACACGTCAAACTCAAGTTTAGCATCAAACGCTTCTCTATCGGTCTTTCCGTTTACGTAGACGAAGTAGCCTGTATCGGAAACCTTAAAGTCATTTTGACGAAAGAGCCACTGATAGGTCTCCATCTGACGCTTATAGCCATCTTGCCACTCGGCATCCAAAGTTACCTCTCCATCCTTGCTGGTCGCCTTGTAATCCACCACGATAAGCTCACCGCTGGGCTTTACCCAGACGTCATCCACACCTCCACGCACGAGCATACCGGTAGGTTTGTGGCGAACACTTACTCCCGCTCGAAGCGAATCTCGCCATTCTTCCATTCGGGGATGAGCGAACGGTACGGCCTCAATCCCGTATTCTTTCATTAGTGGGTGTGCTGTTTTTTTCGCGCGATGTCCATCAAACTCCTTTTTTAAGAGTTTATCAACCGCGCTATTCAAGTTAAACGGGAATCCCGGCGGACGTGCGACACCAAGTTTGTTATCCACATAAAAACAGCGCGGGCACTCAAGAAAGAGGTCTATCTTTGAGCGAGATAATTTCCAATTGGGGCCGCCATAATTCCAGTCGGGCTTTCGGTGAGGTTTGTAGTAGTCAGACATAGAAAATATCAAATACCAAATCTCGAATATCTAAAAATATCGAATACCGAACAAGAAATAAGAAAATCTTCTGATTTGATATTCCCTCTTTATATCGGACACAGCATGTTGCTTTCTTCCTCAACCTCCCCAATCAGTCGCTCATCAAAACCGAGACTCTTAAGCTTTTCTTTCTGGTCTCGCACACTTTCACAGAGAACAACCCCTTGGTCCATAAGGAGTTGCTTTTGGCTATCAGTAAGCGAGGTAAGGCAGGTAATCGGATGTACACCAGTCGTTTCAATAAGGTCGTGCAGATTTAATTTCTCTGGGTAGTTCCAGCCAAGGAGTTTCATTCCGCTACATTCTGCGTACGTTATCGCCTTTTCGGTAAACTTAGTGTTGGTAATGAGCCACCCCTCGTCCAGTTTTCGCTCCGTTCCGTACTTAAAGGAGGATGCGTAGAGGTCGTCAAAGCGCGCTTTAACATACAGAACAACCTTGAGGTCCGATTTGTAGGCGAGTTCATGATGGTATTTCGCCTCAGCCATCAGGAGTTTCTCCGCATTCCACGCGACAATATCCATTTCATGGTCCACGCACTTTCCCTGCACAATCTGGTCAATTTGCACCGAGAAGCCCTTGCGACGGTAAATTTCTCCGACAAGCTTTTCAAACGGAAATCCCGTAGGACCAAGTGCAAGTAGGCTCCGGCGAAGGGAATATCGCACCGAAGCTTTTTTTTCGCGCGCGCGAAGGACTGAAAAAGCGTGACGATAAATATCGTCGGTGGTCATCCCGCTCACGAGCTCTTTCTCCACATGCTGTGCCACGGAATCAGATACTTCACGTGTCGCTCCGGAATTACGAAGTGAATCGCTCAATTTTGATAAATCAAAATTTTCTCTCGTACCGTCAGCCTTAATGACTTCAATTACGCGCTCGGACATAGGGATAGTATAGCAGATAACTTTTCAACTGTCGGTACTTCTGTCATTTGATAATTCCACCGCCAACAAGCACATCACCGTCATAGAGCACAAGCGACTGGCCAGGCGCAACGGTTTGCGGTTGCTCGAATCGTACCGCAAGGGCACCCTTTGCGCCGCGCAAGGGGCGCCCTTGCTCGATCGTGCATCTTTGCAAAGGTTGGCGATAGCGGATTCGCGCCTGATATGTTTTTTCCTCTACCGGCTCGCAAAGCCAGTTGCAGTCCGTCATGCTAACTGCATTGACCATGCCGCCCACGTTACCCTCGGAGGATTTTGGAGAAACAGTAAGGGTGTTTTTTTTGATGTCCTTGGAGATGATGAAGAAAGGCGCGGACTCACACCCCCTCTCAATCTCCCCCTCTGAAGAGTGGGAGAGGTTAACTGCAATCCGTTCGCCGAGTGTGTAGAAAAACACACCGCTATGTTCGCCAACCACTTCCCCACGCTCATTTAAGACTTTGCCGCGCTTCTGCCTAATGTAATGGGATAAAAATTCCTTCATATCCACCTTGCCGACAAAGCATAAACCTTGGCTGTCCTTTTTTTCGGCGGTTATGAGGCCAAACTTCTTCGCCAATTTTCGCACTTCCGGCTTTTTCATACCGCCGACAGGAAACAGAATGTGAGACAACTGCTCTTTACGGATTTGCCAGAGGAAATAGCTTTGGTCTTTGTTGGTGTCAACACCCGCAAGCAATTCGCAAGGGCGCCCCTTGCTCCACGCAAGGGGCGCCCTTGCACGCACGCGAGCATAGTGTCCCGTCGCGACAAAATTCGCTCCGTTCTTCATCGCCCACCTGTAAAACCCGCCAAACTTTATGTACCGGTTACACATCA